>JANXNO010000029.1 GCA_025354075.1 Burkholderiales bacterium
GTTAACGCCTTCACCCTCACCCCAACCCTCTCCCGCTTGCGGGAGAGGGGGCAAAACGGCGGGTGCCCCAGTGGCTGGACTAGCCCCAAATCCCCACAACCAAACCACGTTAATCGGTGGCAAACCACGCTCCTCACGTGCAGCATTCACCGGATGCGAGAAAAGCAACATCTGCAGTTCATTCATCCAGCGCTCAGCAAGGCGCGCATCTTTTCCGCGTGGCAGATTGGGGCGCAGCGGTTCACCAATCAACCAATCTGGGCGCTCGGTGAGTAGGCTCATTTCACTAGCGCAGCTTACCTGCCAGGTGCTTATGTCGACGAACGAGAGTCGTACGCCTTCAACGCTCAAATGCTCATCGGCTGCCTCGCATAACGCGCGGGACTCCAGAGCGGTGAGCGAAATCACGGCAGAATCAAAAGGTGTGAGGTCGGTCAATCCTAAGGCTGCGTGCAGTGGCGTTGCGACTGCACATGTGTGCGCACCGAACGGAGTTGCCGATGCCAGAGCTTGGCCGTCTATCAGATCACCCGGCAGTCCAAGCGCTTCGCGCTCTGCATCACTCCATGATCCAGAAAGCGGCTCAACGGAGGCTGTCTGTAATCGAGCAGCAATATTCACCGGTGCGCCGAATCCAGCACACAACGCCTTGAGGGTTGCGCGGTCAGCGGGGAGTGAGCCGGGCAGGAGGAGCATTGAATGTATCGCCAATTTCTCATAGGGTGGGCACCCCGTGCCCACCAAACGTTGCAGCCAAGCCAAGGGTGGTGGGCAGAGGCTGCCCACCCTACGCGCGACGTACCTACGCCGCCCCGACCGCCTCAATCGCCCGTGTTAAGCGCTCACGTTCACCGAGCGTAATCTTCGCACCGGTTGCGTTGAACGCGCCAAGCAGCGTGCGAATGGCGGTCATTTTTGCATCAGGTGCCGTGGGCAATTGACGACGGTCTGATAACCAGCGCAACTGCTGCATGCGGCGCGCTGTGGCAATCTCCGCTGGGGAATCTATGCCTGCAATCAGTTCTGCGTCAATAACCAGTGCGGCTGCCGTTTTGTCAGTGGATTCCGTGGCAGGAATTTTCTCCAACGTGGCTTTCATCGCGTCGATCACGCCACCGCGCGAAAGCACGGTGACGCGTTTTTTGGCGGCTGCAAGTACGTCGTCAAACTTGCGATCCATGTCCATCGCTTTGTCGCGATCAACGAACGGCGGTTCTCGCCATTTGCTGCGGGCGCTAGCAATGCCTGCGTCGATAGCTTTGGCGTCGTCGCCGGTGATCAATGCCTTGAGTTCATCAAGCAGCGCATAGCGATTTTTCATGCCTTCGGAGAACTGCGCCTTCATCGTGTCGCGCTCGGAATCACGCGCCTTAAACACGGCGTCAGTGTTCTTCTTGAACACGTCCCACAGGTTTTGTTCGTCCTTGCGACGCAGGTGCGGCAAGCCTTGTGGGCGCTCTGCGGCCCAGCGGCGTTGCACTGCAATCGCACGATCCGTGACCTCGCGCGATGGTGTGGCTTTGGCCAGTTCTTCGGCTTCGGCAATCAGCTTTTTGCGACGTGCGATTTCGGGTTCGCGGGCTGCATCGAGCGCGCCGTCAAGTTTTTTCAGCGCAATATCGAATTTTTCGTCGAGCGCTTTCCATGCGGCGTTAGCAACACCACCGCCTTTTTTCCACAGGTCGAACAGGCCGGATTTGCGCTTCTCGATGTCGACCCAATCGCGATGTTCGCCTTCAGGCAATGGAGCAGCGGCTTCTTCAGCGAGCGCATGCAAGTCGTCGATGATTTTTTCGCGGCCTGAT
>JANXNO010000079.1 GCA_025354075.1 Burkholderiales bacterium
GCTGCTCAACACGCTGCATGCGAAGCGCCCGATGGAGCGGGTGATTTACAACCATATGGTGGCCGTGTTCGCGTGCGGCCAGAACGACCCGGATCGTGCCGCGCTGCATGTTGAACACATGACGCGCGACCTTGATGCGGCGGACTGCCCGCCAAGTCTGGCATTGATGTATCTGATGGTTGAATCTCGCGTATGCCTGGCACGGCGCGACTATGCCATGGCGGCCACCGTACTGGAGCGGCACAAACTTCATGCGCACACGACGCACGTGGCCCTCATTCACGGTTACGCCGAGCTTGCCCGTGCGCTGCACGTATATCAGCAGGATAGTGACGCGAGGCAACCGCTGCGCGAGCATCTGCAAACTGGGCTGACCGCGATGCGTGCAGGCGCTGGCAAGCTGTTTTTCATCGCAGTTCCTGAGGCGCGCGCTGCGTTGTGTGCACTTGCGCTACGTGAAGACATTGAGTCTGCGTTCATACAGGCAGCACTCAAGGCTGCGCCGGTTTCGCCACCGGTGTGGGCCGACGAGTATTGGCCCCGGGCGATGAGCGTGCGTTGTTTTGGCGGCTATCGGGCGGAGGGATTGGTCGAAGACGGGCGCGGCTCTGCCAAAACTACCAAAGCGTCCAAAGCGTCCAATCGCCCGCTGAGTTTACTCAAACTTATCGTTGCTCATGGCCGACAAGGCGTAACGGTCGCGTACGCAGCCGATGCATTGTGGCCCGCTCAAGATGGTGATCAGGCTGAAAACTCACTGAGCGTTAACTTGTTGCGGCTGCGCAAAATGCACTCGAGTGCTGACCTGATTGAGCGGCGCGACGGCTGGTTGCATCTTGATGCCACACAGGTATGGACCGATGTTGCAGCGCTTGAATCGCATCTTGAAATTGACGCAAGGACGTTGAGCGAAGCGGCCCGCATGGATTACATCAAACGGTTATTCGATCTTTATCGCGGTGATTGCCTGGTCGGCATAGAGGACGAATGGGCTCACAATCGCGCTGCCCATTACCGTGGACGGGTAACGCTTGCCATACAACAGCTTTTACAAGGTGCGCTAGAAACTAATTATGTGGGTGCGGCCGAGCTGCTCATGACGCAAGCCCATGCGCGCGGACTCGATGTCGCGCGACTGCTCAACGCGGTGCACCCTGGTCAACGCACGACGTCGACGTGGACGCGGTTGCAACGGCACCTTAGTTTGGTAGGCGTTCACTAGAAACTCTGGTTGTTGGCTTGCTGATTACTTTGCCGCCTGATGCCTGTACCCGCACCAGCATGAATGCCTGCATTTCCGGCGAGATTGACGCTATTGGAACGGTGAAAAACTGGCCCTTTGAAAAGAATAGCAACCAGAATCCAGGGAAACGCCATACCGTAGTGATGGTGGCCCAGCGAAGGGTCGTGCGCCCTATGCCCGTGGTGATCGAGAACGACGAATCTTCAACCACCAGACCCGCCAACGGCGTGCCCATATTGCGCAGTTTTGCCATCGCGTTTCGGTAGTGTGAAAAGTACAGTCCGGCCACCATCGCCAATGCGAATATCAGGCTGGTCGCGAGAGAGCCGATATGCCACGAGCGATCCCCCAGCGCCAGCAGCCACACCAGACTGATCGCGACAAAGGCGATAGCGGCTACAAACAGCATGCCGCAGGTGTGCCAGACAAACGCGAAGACCGCGCGACGGATCAATGCGTCGTCGTATGCGAGGGTGGCCTGGTGAATCATGGTGCCACCGACATGCCGCACTGATTGACCAGATAGTCACGAACCTTAGGCCACGTATCGCGCGTAGCGGTGGATGAGATAGCGCCCGCCAGTGCCGCGCTGCCGCTCATGCCGAGCGCAATGCGAGTAAGTAGCAGGCCATCGGTTGTCGGCAGCACTTTGCCGTCGCCGTCGATGTCCATAGAGCAACTTTTGTAGCCGAACAGGCCACCGTGGAGACGCGCAACACAGAAGTGAACGGCGGCCCCACTGTAACAATCACCGCCGACTACTATCTTGCCATCGGGCTGCAGAAACATGGTCGTCGCGATGTCGTCGCTGCTGCCGATTGGCAGTAAAAACTTGCCGTTACCGACGCTGCTAGGCCCGTCGAAAGTTGTGTCGAGCGAGCCGTCGATGTGCAAACGCGCTAGACAAAAATCCTCGTTACCGCCGTTGTCGCAGTGGCCAGCAAGCAGAATTTTTCCGTCAGGCTGCAAGGTTAGGGCCGTCGCGTTGTCGGATTTTGCAGCAGTGACTGGCAGAAGAATTTTTCCGTTTCCCGTGCCGCTGGGGCCGTCGAACGTGGCGTCATATGAACCATCAGCATTAAGACGCGCCAGGCAAAAATCATTGTTCGCGACGCCTACTAGACAGCTGCCTGCAAGAAGGATCTTGCCGTCTGGTTGTATGAGTAGCGCGCCAAGCATGTCGTTGGAGCTACTGACAGGCAGCAAAAATTTGCCGTTGCTGCTGCCACCCGGCCCGTCGAACGTGCTGTCTAATGCTCCGACACTGTCGAGGCGCGTGATGCAGAAGTCAAAGTCCACCATTGTGCTCACGCAATTGCCTGCGATTACGATCATGCCATCGGATTGCAACGCCACCGCGATCGCGTAGTCGTGCGAGCTACCCACGGGGAATGCGATTTTTCCGGCACCCGTGCCTGTGGGGCCGACGAAGCTCGTATCGAGGCTACCGTCGACGTTGAGCCGCGCTGCGCAAAAGTCACTCTGGTTGTTGACGATGCAATTGCCGACCAACACGATCTTGCCGTTGGGTTGCAACGCCATGGCCGTTGCATAGTCATCCGAGAAACCAATGGGCAGCATAAACATACCGTTACCCGCGCCACCTGGTCCGTTGAACGTTGAGTCGCGGGTCCCGTTTGGATACAAGCGCGCGATACAAAAGTCGCTGTTCACACCGTTGTAGCAACTGCCCGCGACGATGATTTTGCCGTCTGGTTGAATGGCGACGGCATTGATTGCGTCGCTGTTGCCACCGACGTCCAGCACGACCTTGCCGCCACCGTTGCCGTTCGGCCCGACAAAGCTCACGTCCAGCGTACCATCGGAATTGATCCGTGCTACGCAAAAATCTTGACTGTTCAGGCCATCGCAATAGCCGGCCAGCACTATCTTGCCATCGGGCTGCACCGCCATCGCGGTGAGATGGTCATGAGCGCCGCCGCCAATCGCGAGACTCGTGATGGAGCCCGCACCACCAGCAAAACTCAAGTCCAGATCACCCGGAATTTGCGCCGGTATGGCGTTGACGTGACTCGCGTGCGTTGCAAGCAAGACGGTTGTCGTTGTGAGCCATGCCGCACGACGCATCGTCCGGCTTAACTGAAGTACGAATGATTGCATGATGGCTTTCTACCGTTGCAGCGCGATATCGCCGCTTGTGCATGGGAGGTGTGCTTGACCTGCAAGTTGGCGGTGCAGATCAAACACAGACACACGTTAGGTGGCTGCGACTTACAACTGGATTACACATTCAGTTTTTTGTGCTTGCGGTTGACGTGCCTTCTGCGACAACGCTCAATTTAGCTGGCGTTGTAGTCGGCATTGATTTCATCGTCAATTTCACTCGGTACCCCTATCGTTTGCGGTGTGCCGCTACGAGCTAGTCGTTCTGACCTGGCCACTGCTTGCTGGAAGAAGGCAGCGAAGGAGATTTCGTCCACCTCCTTGAATTTTTGCAAGCGCGTCAAAACGTTTGCTATGAATCCGTCGACAGTGGGGTTATGTAGCGTTTGGTGAGAGACTGAATTTTTCTGCTCCATGAAATCAAATACTGTCCACACCATTGCGTGTCCCGTCATCGATGTGGCGACGGTGCAGAGCCGCGGCAACAGGTCTGATGGACAGATAAAAAAGCGCATCAAAACGTGTTCCGGGGCATTGCCCGTTAATCAAGTCTCCATCTCAAGGGCCACCTTCGTTTCGAGCTTGTACATCGCGCTGCTACCGCCAATCGCTGCGATTTTCGCGTCCATTTGCTGCCATAGATTCATGGCGTCCAGGTCTGCCAGCGTGAAGCACGAGCTAAGGTTGTCGGCGACGTAACCATTGGCATGGCTGTTGTTCTTGAACTGATCAAGGTTGTACGAGGCGAGCAGGCCGTACGGCAGTTCAGCGACAGCCAGTTCGGTGGTTCGACGGTTGTGGTTGTTCAGAATCTGCGCATCGCTGAGCGCAGGATCCCACCAAGTTTTATGGGTCGCGTCGTCGATGAGTAGATCGGTTGAGGGATAAGATAAATCGAGACCCACTAACTGCGCTGAGCGAGTGCTAAACGCTGAATACGGATCGTCGCCATGACCCAACCAAACGTTCAATGCCGGCACGAAAGGGGCACAGTGACCGATCGGTGGCAAATAGTGAACTTCAACAGCGATATTCATCGTTCGTGCGACTGAACGCAGGAACGCTGTTGTGCCATAGCAGCCCGCCGTGAAGTGTCGTTTAGTTAGGGCGACTGCTGGATTGATCGTGCCTTCGAGCACCCGCGCCACAGGCGGACAACCAATATATTGCCAGTGAGCCCAGCAGTTCGCAGCGCTTCCCTTGCCCTCAAAGTGCTTCATTTTGTCGGCGCACCACAGAAGTAGTCTGCCGAAGGCCTGTGCTTTGGCTGCGTACAGGACGCGTAGTTGCGTTTGGCCGGGCGCGATATGTTCTGGATTGGGGATAGCGTTGGCTTGCAAAAAACCGTACACATAATCGGGTGGGGCAAGTGTGCTGTAGCCATCAGCATAAGAGTTGTCAACTGCGTAGGCACCCAGGTCGTTGGCCCAGACAAAAAACTGCCTACTGTCAAACAGCACCTTTAGTTCGTTCGCTGGCATGGTGGTGATCGACCAGGGAAGATCGCCTCGCAGCTCGACGGCAAGGCAGAGCGCGACGTGAGCCAGATAGAAGCTCCACGCTTCCGCTGCTGCGAACGCCGTTCTTACATAGAGATCCGTCGGAACTGCAACGTTGGTCGGCACCAGTGGCAAGTTAAGCCCGTTGCCTGTGCCTTGATAGGCGTGCACAAACGCGTCGTTCAAGGCAGCGATGCCGCTTCCCCAACTGGTGTAAGGCACGACGGCAGCGTTGGTCATCTGCCACAGTATCGCGTCGCGCACGTTGGTGTGCAGGCTCAGCCAACGCGCCAGATTGGGAATCATGGTGGTGGATGCGATGCTTGCCCAACGTGCCGACGGTGGCTGCCACACGCTGCCTGTATCCACCGGCATGGCATTGGCGAAGCGCGCGTGCCAGGGCAGCAGCAGCGACGACGTGGAGGCGGCGATGCCTTTGATAAAGCGACGACGGTAGTGCGCGGGATTAAGCATGAATATTCTTTCGAGACGAGGCGACGCGGTGGGCAATCTTGGCTGTGCTCAACCCGCTAGGCGCTTTGCAGCGGCGACGTCGAGCACGAACACCCACACGTTAGGTGGCCACGACTTACACCTGGATTACACCGCTCACTGCACAAATTTAATTAATGAAATTGGGCGACGAGAAGATGTCTGTTCGCCGTATGAATGCAATGTCGTAAGCGGTGAAAACTCGTCGCTCCTGCGAAGCGATGGGGACGACCAAAAATTGATACAGCTTGACGCTGAAAGTACCACTGTAATTGGGGTAAGCGGCGATTTAGCGATAAAGTCGGTTTATGTCATAAAGACGCAGTAGGCCTAGGGTGTAAGCCATTACAGCAGAAAGTTGTTACTGAAAATACCTACTGTACGCCGGGCAATCACAACTACGGCATCATCGATTGAATGTAGGATTCGATCTGTGCGGTCGGCCTTGGGCCAACGCCGATGAGGCCGTTGGTGAGCGCGCTGCCGCGCAAACCGAACAGATAACGCAACAGGATCAAACCGTCGGTTTGCGCGTTGATTTGGCCGTTGCCGTCGACGTCCAGCAACGGCTTGATACTGTCGAGAAACAACACGATCTCCGCTGGCACATTTCGCTTGGCGCCCGCGCCTGTTACGTTGGCAACGCTGGCGGTGTTGCTGGTGT
>JANXNO010000081.1 GCA_025354075.1 Burkholderiales bacterium
CCTGACAAGCACCGCCGGGTATCGCGACTGCATGCAACGATTAGCTTTCCAGGCGGCATGCCCATCATCACCAACGCCAGCACCTCGTTACCGCTGTCGGTCGGTGAGCAGCAGTTGGACGGGGGCGAATCGATGCCCATCACGCAGGGCGTTCTGATTGAGATAGGCCCTTACATACTAAAGGCACACCTAGGTGCGCTCGAAAACGTCGCCCACCCCGCGAATGCTCTGCATGCAAGCCCACAGGTTATGGTGCCCTTGAATGGGGGGCTTGCGAACCGCGCCGCTGGTGCGCCGAGCGCGACAGGTATTTCCGCCGCTGACCCGCTTGCATTTTGGTCGCCACCTGCGAGCGAGAGTGCCAAGCCGTTGCAGTCTCCTGCCACACCGATGCGGCAAAGCGGTTCCAGTGGTTTGCTTCCGGACTCATTCGGGAGTGACTTCGGTGCGTTAATTGCACCGAGCAGTGTCCCGTATCCGCCGCCCAGCGCGAACAGCCCAGCGGCCTATGTGAATCAGAAACCGAATCTGAGTGAAGCCGCACCAGCGGATCCATTTGCTGATCTGCTGGCTGGCATTGGCGGCGGCCCGATCCCGCCCGCCGTTCCAGGCAGCCCACTAAATAGGCCCGCGGTGAGCGTTCCGATTGCACCAGCCGGCATGAGCGCCGATCCACTCGCGGCGTTTGGCGGCACATTTCCGGCACCGGGCGATACCTTCCTTGGAGGCGCCCAGCCTTTTTCAGGTAAGTCTGCGGGCGGACCGGGCCCGTTGCTGCCCGATGATTTCAACGCGTTTCATCTGCCATCCGACGCAACCCGTAACGCGGCAGACCCCCTGGCGGGCCTGCTTGGTTCAGGTCCAGCGAACGACTCGCGTGCAGCCCCCACTGGTTCGAATGGAACGCCGTCCATCGATTCGCTTTTTCAGACGGGGGGATCTGGGTCATCCGACGCTGCTTTTTTTGGTATTTCGCCGGGTGCAGGCGACGGAGCTGGCTCTCTCGATCATCTAATTCGCTCGAATGCCGACAGCGATCCAATGTCGTTGTTTGATTCGTTAGAGGCCAAGTCAGATGCGTTCATCAAGCCGATGCGCGATGATCGCATCGAGGTGGGGTCCGCGTTCGCACCTCCGCTAGCAAAAAGCGCCGGTTTGCCTGAACAGATGACCGATGCGTTTTTCGCTCCCGCTCCCGCTCCCGCTCCCGCTCCGGCTGTAGCTTCTTCTCCTGTACCGGTACCACGCCCCAATTTCGTCGCTACGCCCACCCCACCCATGGCTCAATCTGTGGTGCCGGCAGCGATGACGGCCGCTTTGCCTGCAGCAGCTGCGGTTTCTGAGGCGGCGGCAGACACTCTCACCGACGCGTTCTTGCGTGGTGCCGGACTCGCGCCAGGCGCACTGCCCAATGGCCTTACGCCGGAAATAATGACCGTTGTCGGTAGCCTGTTACGCAGCGCCACCGCTGGAGCCGTGGACATGCTTGCTGCCAGAGCCGCTACGAAGCGTGAGGTGCAGGCGAGCGTCACCATCATTTCGGTACAGGCGAATAATCCGCTTAAATTCCTGCCGAACGGTGACTCCGCGCTGCTACAACTTTTGGGCAAGAAAATGCCGGGCTTCATGCGCGCAGATGTCGCAATGCGCGATGCGTTTGACGATCTTCGGGCGCATGAAGTTGGCGTAATAGCGGGAACGCGTGCAGCATTGACCGAAGTTCTCGGCAAATTTGATCCGGCCGTGCTTGGCGACAAACTTGCGCGCGGCTCGGTACTTGAAAGTCTGATGCCATCGGCCCGCAAAGCGAAACTCTGGGATTTGTACCTTGAGCGCTACTTGCAGATTCGTCGTGAAGCAGAGGACGATTTTCAGAGCATATTTGGTCGTGCATTCGTGCAGGCTTACGAACGAGAAACAGCTCGCATTAAAGGCGAGTCACCGACGGCTGGGGGAGAACGATGATGATGAATGCGGGCGAACTGCGACTTGAATCAGCAAACTTTACCCACGACGGTGGACGCGACTACAACGAAGACGCCGTAGGCGAAAGTGATGCGTTTGGTGCTGTGCGTCTTTTCATGCTGGCGGACGGCGCGGGAGGACAGGGCGGCGGAGACGTTGCTGCCAGAACCGCCATTGCTGCAGCGAAGAGCGAGTTCATGCGTCTGCCTGCATATAGTGCGGACACCCTTCGCAGGTGCATGACAAGCGCAGACGTCGCCGTTCGGAAAAAGCAGATGGAAGAAACTCGACTGGCGCGCATGGCGTCAACATTCGTGGCGCTCTTGGTGGATTATCGGCAACGCAAGGCGCTTATCGGCAACTTGGGTGATTCGCGCTGTTACGTCTTTCGCCGTAACACCGTCGTCGCACAGTCATACGACCACAGTCTGGTTCAGCGATTCATTGATGCCGGGCTCTATCCGGCCGCGAAATTAAGGGAACATCCAAAGCGCAACGTTTTGTACGCGTCGCTCGGCGCGAATGAAGAGACTATCGAGCCGTTTGTAAGCGAGGGGTCCATTGATTTGCATGCGGGCGACGGCATCTTGCTTTGCAGTGATGGGGTGTGGGAGGTCGTTGACGAGGAGACTTTGGGCAAACTGCACGCCATGAGCAGCAGCGTAACCGAGTGGCGAGATAACGTTGTGGCTGCCGTGCGTGGTCGCATGGCTCCGGGCCATGACAACTTTAGCGCGCTGCTAGTCAGGTGCGCTCAGGGTGCAGCGTCTTCTGTCGAGGACGACCAGCGCACCATGCCTCCGATTGCAATGCAGCCTGCGTGACGTGTTTTGCCCCTGCATTACGTCTATCTCACTGATCTTCGAAGTCTGACGTAACCTGTTGTAACGCGGAGCGCGCACTTAGCGCTTGTGTTGTGAGTTGTACCGTTGTAGCCTTCAACCAAGATGTGATCGATAGCGGCGTGATGCTGGCCAGAGACGTTTTCAGTCCAGCCCGGAGCACCGCTTTCGGGGCCGAACAGAAGAATTCGGAATGGGGAATCTGTGACTGATTTTGATCGTTTTGTTGTGCCGATAGACGGAGACGCCCCCTGCGGGCCCGACTGCGAATACGACAACGAATTTCTCGCGCTAACTCAGGCTGCTGTTGGCAAGCCAGAGCAACAGTTTGGAGATACCGTTATCCCAGCGGGTGACCCGGATTGGCGCGAAGTTGACCGTCTGGCTCAAGCTCTTTTGGCGCGCACCAAAGATTTGCGTATTGTTGCCTCGTTGACCCTTGCGAACACGCATTTACGTGGGGTCATGGACTTCGCGAGAGGCTTGAAGCTCGCGCACACGTTATGCGAGCAGTACTGGGACGCAGTGCATCCACGAATTGAAGTGGACGGCGATAACGATCCCTATTTGCGCATGAATGCCATTGCGGCGTTTTCTGCGTCCGAGTTTTCTGGCGAAAATCGGCTCATCCAGGCGCTGCGTTTAACTTCGATCACGAAGCAGCCTTTAGCCCTAACTTTCCGGGACTTGGAGCTTGCCTTCAACAAGTCGCCCGATGCCGCTTATGGCCTCACTCATATCGAGCCCATTCTTTCGGCAGCACTCGCTGCAAACAGTCCTGAGTTAGCTGCCGTCATCGACGCTTACGCAAGCTATCAGGCGTTGCGTGCCTTGGTGGAGGATCGCGTATCAGCGGCCGAAGCGCCCGACATGGAGCGGCTGGCAAATGTCTTGAAGCCGGTAGCACGCGGCCTTGAGCACCTTCGTGCCGCATCGAACGGCGGACTGGTCTCCGGGGATGCCGCGGCGACCGATGAGGCGGGCGCTTTGGTATCGGGAGTCTCCTCTTCGCCCAACGGCGGTACTGGCGCTATTCAAAACCGCGAAGATGTGCGTCGAGCCCTGGAACGCGTGTGCGAGTACTTGGAACGACATGAGCCGAGCAATCCAGCGTCACTCTTCGCGCGTCGAGCACAGCGAATGCTGAACATGCCATTTCTAGATCTCATGCGAGAGCTCTCCCCAGACTCACTTCAGCATCTGGAAACACTTACAGGAGCCCAGGCTCAACAGCAGAACTCGTGAAGCAAGTTTTCATCATCGTTATCGTTTTTACATAGGAGCAATAGATCATGGCAGCCAAGAAAAGTGGACAAAAGTGGATCGCAAAAAATCGAGCGCCACGTGTGCAGATTGAGTATGACGTCGAGGTTTATGGGTCAGAAAAGAAAGTTCAAATCCCTTTTGTTATGGGTGTCATGGCTGACTTATCAGGTAAATCCGAAGAGGCGCTTCCGGATATCGCTGACCGAAAATTTACCGAGATTGACTTCGACAATTTTGATGCGCGAATGAAGGCCATCAAGCCGCGCGTCGCGTTCACTGTGCCCAACACCTTGACGGGCGAAGGCTACATGTCTGTGGATGTCAGCTTCGAAAACATGGACGATTTCTCACCTGCGGCGGTGGCTAAAAAAGTAGGCGCGCTTAATCAGCTGCTCGAGGCGCGCACACAGCTTCACAACCTGCTGTCCTATATGGATGGAAAATCGGGGGCGGAAGAATTGTTGTCGAAGGTGCTGCAGGATCCGGCACTGATGTCTTCGCTTTCATCAGCACCGAAGCCCAACGACACGCCAAGCGCGTAAGCTTGGATCAAGCAGATCACGCAGAAAAGGACATTTACCATGGCTACTGAATCCCAGAGCGCATCCAGCATCGCAGCTGTCGAGTTTCAAGGTAACGAGTTTGCATCGCTACTGAACAAAGAGTTCAAGCCAAAGACGGACGAGGCGAGAGGCGCGATTGAAACCGCAGTTCAAACGTTAGCGCAACAGGCGCTGGCACACAGCAATACTATTTCAACGGATGCATACCGCACGATTGAAGGGTTGATCGCTGCTATTGACAAAAAATTGTCCGATCAAATGAACATGATCCTGCACCATGAAGAATTCCAGAAGCTGGAAGGCTCATGGCGTGGATTGAAGTATTTGGTCGACAATTCGGACCCAGATGAGATGCTGAAGATTCGGGTTTTAAATATCTCGAAGAATGATCTTCGCAAAACCATGCGTCGCTATAAAGGCACCGGATGGGATCAGAGCCCGATCTTCAAGAAACTTTACGAAGAAGAGTATGGTCAGTTTGGCGGCGAGCCGTATGGTTGTCTGGTAGGCGACTACCATTTCGATCACACTGCACCCGATGTGGAGTTGCTCGGCGAAATGGCCCGCGTTGCTGCCGCTGCGCACGCCCCATTCATTGCGGGCGCGTCTCCGAATATTATGCAGATGACGTCATGGCAGGAATTGTCTAATCCGCGAGATCTCACAAAGATTTTCGGTAACACCGAATACACCGCTTGGCGCGCCTTGCGTGAATCGGATGATTCGAAATACGTGGGTCTGACCATGCCAAGATACTTGTCGCGCATGCCTTACGGCGCGACCACCAATCCCGTCGACGAATTCGCGTTTGAGGAAGATACCGAAGGTGGTTCGCATTCAAAGTACACCTGGTCAAATTCAGCTTACGCGATGGCGGCGAATATCAATCGCTCGTTCAAAGAGTACGGCTGGTGTACGTCGATCCGCGGCGTAGAGTCTGGGGGGGCTGTCTTGGACCTCCCGGCTCATACGTTCCCGACCGACGACGGCGGCGTTGACTTAAAGTGTCCGACGGAAATCGCGATTAGCGACCGACGCGAGGCGGAACTCGCGAAGAACGGATTCATGCCCCTGGTGCATCGTAAAAACAGCGATCTTGCTGCCTTTATTGGCGCTCAGTCATTGAACAAACCTTCAGAATATTACGACCCGGACGCAACCGCTAACGCCAACCTGGCTGCGCGATTGCCTTACATGTTTGCGTGCTGCCGTTTTGCTCACTACCTTAAGTGCATCGTTCGCGACAAGATCGGCTCGTTCAAAGAACGCGCTGATATGGAGCGTTGGCTAAACGACTGGATCATCAACTATGTGGATGGCAATCCGGAGACCTCCAGCCAGGAAACCAAGGCACGCAAGCCGCTGGCAGCAGCCGAAGTTGTCGTTGAAGAGGTGGAAGGCAATCCAGGTTACTACACGTCCAAGTTCTTCCTGCGACCACATTACCAGCTCGAAGGCCTGACGGTTTCACTTCGCCTGGTGTCGAAATTGCCGTCGACGAAGTCGGCAAACGCTTAATGCACAAGAGTGCTGAATTAATGTCACTGACGATGTTTATTTTGCGTCTATGTAAATGAGCGAGTAAAAACGCTCTTCACCAAAGACGATTTTACGTACCCAAATTTTTTATAAGCAAGGAGCTTAATATGGCAAATGCAATGTTCTTAAAGGTTACGGGCGCACCTGGCACGTGCACGGAAGCCAAACACAAAGAGTGGATCGAGATTGATTCCTACAGCTTCGGCGGCAATCAGCAAACGTCGCAAGCGCACGGCGGTGGCGCCGGTGCTGGCCGGGTGTCGTTCCAGGACTTCCACTTCACCGCAACAGCGGGTAAAGAAAGCCCAGTGATGTTCGGTTTCATGTGCGCCGGTACACCAATGGCTGAGGTCTTGTTGCACGAGCAAAAGGCTGGTGGCTCGTCCCCGATCAACTTCGTCGAAATCACACTCAATGACTGCTTCATGACGGGCTATTCCATGTCTGACAGTCGTGGTGCTTCGGAACCGCAGGCAAGCTACAGCATTAACTTCGCCAAGGCAAAATTCAAATACACCGGTCAGAACGATCAGGGCGGCGCAGCAGCCGGTGCGGAATCCGGTTGGAACGCGAAAGACAACGTCAAGATGTAGCGTTATCGCACGTCTTTTCGATCAACCCTTGGTTTGGCGTGTTGCGCCTACCAAGGGGTTTTTCTTTTCGCCACCTGCTGACGTCCTGCGTGACAGATCGTAGCAGGTGGCGAACAGAAAAAGTAGACGAGGAAGCCCAGCGTGATAAACACTCTTGCGTTAACAGATGAATTGGCGGAACTTCAGGCCGCAGTAAGAAAGGACGCAAGTAACAGCAAACTCCGCGTTCATCTTTTCCAACTGCTCTGCGTCATGGGTAATTGGACGCGCGCGCTGGCGCAACTACAGGTTTGCGCGCAAATGGAGGCGAAAGCGTTGCCGATGGCGCAGACCTATCGCGAAGCGATCAAATGCGAGCTGTTTCGCCGTGATGTTTTCGAAGGCAAACGTACGCCGCAGATTATGGGAACGCCACCGACTTGGGTGGGCGCCATGATCGAGGCACTCAAGCTGGATGGACGTAAGGACTTCTCTGGAGCAGCTAAGCTCCGCGAATCTGCGATGGACGAGGCTGAGCCAGCACCTTGCATGGTCGACGGCACCAAGTGCGAGTGGCTCGCTGACGCCGATTCGCGTTTGGGGCCAGTGCTGGAAGTGATCGCGAACGGTCAGTACTATTGGTTGCCATTACAGTCGTGTACTGGACTCATTTTGGAGCCGCCTACGGATCTGCGAGATATGGTGTGGGCGCCAGGTGAAGTCATGCTTCCCAACGAGGGGCGAGTGGCCGTACTGATTCCGACGCGGTATCCCGGGACCGAAGCCGTGACGTCCGCCGAAGCCGACGACCTGAAGCGATCCAAGCGTACCGAGTGGACAGAGCCAGCACCGGGAATGTGGTTCGGAATAGGTCAACGGTTGTGGGCGAGCGACGTCGCGGAGCACGCGATCCTTGATACGCGACTCATCTCGATGGATGTGGCAGCGGCCACCGACACACCGGCTTAATTGGGATGATTTCATCCCGAGCGATGTAGCCAGGCAACGTTAGGCATGGAAAATCGTACCGTCTTGCGTAATGAGGGTGATCGGCTCCAACCAGCGTTGCTGGATCGGCTCTGCGACGACGAGCCCGAAAAACGTCAGGAAACGCTAGAGCATTCAATCGTCTCCAAGGGCAAGTTGAAGCGCACCGTGTTGCGTGACCTGGTTTGGTTGATGAACACCACCTGCCATGACACGGACGGCGAATTGACTAATTACCCGGAGGTTCGTCGCTCGGTTATTAACTTCGGTATTCCGGTGCTTTCTGGCAAGAATTTTTCCGGCGTCGACTGGCGGGAACTGGAACGATCTATTCACGAGGCCATTCTGATGTTCGAGCCACGTATCTTGCCGAACACTTTGAAGGTCACTGCCCTATTGCCTACTGACTCGATGGGCCATCACAACCTTCTCCAGTTCGAACTGCGTGGCGAGCTATGGTCGATGCCGTTTCCAATCGAACTTCTGATACGTTCTGAACTTGACCTTGAAACCGGACAAATGACATTGAGTGATCAACTGAGCACGGGGGGCTAATTTGGATCCCCGCATGCTCGATTACTACAACCGTGAGCTCGCGTATGTGCGCGAGCAGGGTGCAGAATTCGCGACTCAATTTCCAAAGGTTGCAGCGCGACTGGGTATGCGCGACTTCGAAGTTGCTGACCCTTATGTAGAACGCTTGCTGGAAGGCTTTGCCTTCATGTCGGCTCGTATACAACTCAAAATGGATGCCGAATTTCCGCGGTTCTCGCAACGGTTGCTTGAGGTTGTGTATCCGGGGTACATCGCACCCACACCCGCGATGGGTATCGCGAAGCTGGAGCCTTCGAAATCAGAGGGCGGATCCCCGGACGGCTTCACGTTGCCGAGGCATTCGCGGATGCGGGCCAGGCTGCCCTCGCAGGAGCAGACTGCATGTGAATTCAGAACCGCGCACGAGGTTACGCTCTGGCCACTGAAATTGTCCGAGGCCCGCCTTACTGCCGCGCCGCCCGATTTGCCCGTCTCCGGTTATCGTTGGGGCGCACCCGTGCGCGGAGCGCTCCGTCTCACGTTCGAAACCACCGCACAAACAGAAGTGTCGGCGCTGAAGCTCGATTCGCTGCCGCTGTTTATCAATGGCAGCGCCGACATTGCTTCGAAGTTGCAGGAACTCATCCACACCCAGTGTCTGGGGCTGATGGTTCATCGCGGTGGTCTGCCAATTCGTGATCTGGTGCCTTACGAACCATCCGCTCTCATGCCGGAAGGTTTTGCTACCAATCAATCCCTTTTGCCGCTTGACTCCCGTGCCTTCGACGGGCATCGATTGTTGCATGAGTATTTTGCGTTTCCGGAGAGATATCGCTTCTTCTCTGTGAACGGGCTGCAACGGGCGTTGCGTCGGATCGACGGTAATCGATTTGAGATAGTGATTCTCCTGAAAGCTGCCAATGCCGCGCTGGAAGCGGTGGTGGATGCGGCAAATTTTGCGCTTCACTGCACGCCTGTCGTGAATTTGTTTTCGAAGACATCTGACCGGATTCCTGTCACGTCAACGAGATTCGAATACCACGCAGTGATTGATAGGGGTCGCCCGCTGGACTTTGAAATTCACAGCGTTGATAAGGTTATTGGACATCAGAGCGATACTGATCGCGAGTTGCTGTTTCATCCCTTCTACGCTGCGGCGGACGTTGATCATCGCGGTGCCGGTGCCTACTATTCTGTCCGTCGCGAGCAGCGAGTGCTGTCCGAGCAGTCGCGTCGACATGGCCCACGTACCGGGTATATCGGTAGCGAATGCTTTCTTTCCCTGGTTGATGCCAAAGAGGCGCCTTTTCCAGCGGATCTCCGACAGATCACTATTGAGGCGCTGTGTACGAATCGCGACTTGTCGCTACTTACGCCGGTCGGAAACACCGGCTCAGACCTCACGCTGATGTCGTCTGCGCCGATAGATCACATAACCTTTTTGGTGAGTCCCACACGTCCATCGCCTGCGTTAGCCGAACGGGAAATGACGTGGCGTCTGATTTCTCATTTGAGCCTGAATTATTTGACGTTGACGGATGCAGGAAGTGAGCAGGGCGCGAGCGCACTTCGAGAACTACTTGCGCTTTATGCACGCCTTGGCGCACCGGGCGCTGACGCACAGATTGATGCGGTGCAAAAACTTAAAGTTCGTGCCGTTGATCGGCGCGTACCCAGCCCAGGCCCCATCGTATTCGGCCGTGGCGTACAACTTGAACTCGAAGTTGACGAAGTGCCTTTCGCTGGTGTGAGTCCGTGGCTCCTCGGGGCGGTGCTTGATCAGTTTTTTGCACGGCATGTGGGTGTGAATTCGTTTACGGAAATGACGTTGCGCAGTGTGCAGCGTGGATTGATCGGTACGTGGAAACCGCGAATTGGTCGAAGGCCAAGCGTATGACGACACAGTTGCCACAATCTGCCTCCGTGGTTGAATTGGACACCAGCCGTAAGCGGCTGGATGCGCTGTTTTCAGATCTCGCGCAGGATGCCACGCAATTTGATTTTTATTACACGCTGCGTAGAGTCGACGCGTACACCCCCGGGCCCATGCCGCTCGGACGGGCCGCACGACCGCGTGACGAACCACTGCGATTGACCCAGCAGGCGTCACTCGTCTTCGCGCCGTCAACCCTTTATCGCTACGTGCCCGGCGTCGCCACGCAAGGCATGGGTCGCCTTGCGGTACATCACTTTGGCTTGTTTGGCCCGAACGGACCATTACCGCACCATTTGACCGAGTTCGTTCAAGAGCGAACGCTTCACTACAAAGATGAAACGATTGCGCGGTTCTGCGACATATTTCAGCACCGGATGATTTTGCTTTCGTATCGCGCTTGGGCAGATTGTCAGGCCGCCACCAGCCTCGACAACCCGGGGCGTGATCATTTTGGTCGCTACGCGGCAAGCTTGATCGGCATGGGGCAACCGTCGCTGAAATCGCGCGACTCCGTCCCCGACCACCTGAAGCTTCACCATGCCGGGCATCTCGCACGTCTTACTAGAAATTCTGAAGGGCTGGTTCGTGCGCTCTCCGCGCTGGTGCGCGTTCCCGTTCTGCTGCAGGAGTTCTGCCTGCAGTGGCTCAAGATGGCCGACGGCGACTTGACTCGCCTTTCGTCCGTGGCTTCTGCCGGGGATGGCGGGATGCATCGCATTGAACTTGGAGCGGCGTCGTCGCGACTGGGGCAAGGTGCAATTATTGGCTCGCTCGTTCCCGATGTTCAGCACAAATTTCGCTTGCGACTCGGCGCGATGTCGCTGTCAGAGTTCGAGCGCTATCTCCCGGGTGGCATTCGTTTTTTGCAGGTGCGCGACTGGGTGCGAAACTATTTGAGCGTTGAGCTCGCCTGGGACGCCCAGGTCGTGCTCAAACGGGATGAAGTGCCCGCCGTTCGCTTGGGCAGCTTTGGCCAACTCGGCTGGACAAGCTGGCTTGGCATGCCGCCTGGCAAACGAAAAAATGACGCTGATGATGTGTTGCTTGATATGGAACGTTTAACCAACGCTCGCCCGCTGTAGGGCGAGTTCTGATTCTTGAGGGGAGATGAATAATGTCTGAGATTAGTCGTACCGCGCTGTTTGGAAAGCTCAATCCGCTACTTTACAAGGCTATTGAGGGCGCGACCGTATTTTGCAAACTACGAGGCAACCCGTATGTTGAGCTGGTGCATTGGCTGCATCAAATACTGAGCACCAATGACAGCGACGTGCATCGCATCGTCCGTCATTTTGATGTTGATGCGTCCAAGCTCGCAGCCGATCTCACCAGAGCGCTCGACAAGCTGCCACGAGGTGCCACAGCCATTTCTGACCTGTCAGAGCACATTGAAAATGCGGTCGAACGTGCCTGGGTTTACGGCACACTGAAATACAACGACTCGCAGGTGCGCAGTGCGTACATCATGGTTGGCCTCGTCAAGACGATGGGCCTGCGCAATATTTTGTACGGCATCTCGAAAGAGTTCGAAAAGCTCGGCATTGATGCGTTGTCAGAAAAACTACCTGACATCGTCAAAGGTTCGCCAGAAGAAACGCTGGCAGCGAGCGATGGGTCGGGCATAGGCGGTGAGCCTGGCGAGGCGAGCGGGGCAATGGCGCCCGCGCAAATGGGCAAACAGGAAGCGCTCAAAAAATACGCGGTTGACCTCACCGAAAAAGCGAGGAATGGTGAGCTCGATCCGGTGACCGGTCGCGATGAAGAGATTCGTCAGATCGTTGACATCCTGATGCGCCGTAGGCAAAACAATCCAATCCTCACGGGTGAAGCGGGCGTCGGTAAAACAGCTGTCGTTGAGGGGTTTGCGCTGCGTTTGGCCAAAGGCGACGTTCCGCCGCAACTCAAAGACGTGTCGCTGTTGACACTCGACATCGGCTTGTTACAAGCTGGCGCCAGCATGAAGGGCGAGTTCGAGCAGCGTCTGAGGCAGGTGATTGATGAGGTTCAGGCCAGCCCCAAACCAATCATTCTGTTCGTGGACGAAGTTCACACATTGGTGGGCGCCGGGGGCGCGGCGGGTACCGGCGATGCTGCTAACCTGCTCAAACCCGCGCTGGCGCGCGGCACCCTGCGCACCATTGGCGCGACGACGTGGGCCGAGTACAAAAAATACATCGAAAAAGACCCTGCGTTGACTCGACGATTTCAGGTCGTGCAAGTGCCCGAGCCTGATGAAGCGAAGGCCGTCGCCATGTTGCGTGGCGTCGCTACCGTTCTCGAAAAACATCACAAAGTGTTGCTGCTCGACGAGGCGATCACCGCTGCGGTGAACTTGTCGCACCGCTACATTCCCGCGCGTCAGTTACCGGATAAAGCGGTGAGCCTGCTCGACACCAGTTGTGCGCGTGTTGCTGTGAGCCAGCACGCGACGCCACCTGAAGTCGAAGACACGATGCGCAAGATCGAAATGCTCGATGTCGAAATCGGCATCATCGAGCGCGAAGCTGCTGTCGGTATCGTCATTGGTGATCGCCTGACTGAGGCGTCGGCAAAGCGCGCGGTGCATGCTGAGGTACTCGCCGGACTGGACGTTCGCTGGAAAGACGAAAAGCTGCTGGTCGAACAAATCCTCGACCTGCGCGGCAAGCTGCGCGGCAGTGGTGACGGCAAGGTCGATACCGCCGTACCGTTGGGCGACGATGCACGCTCGGCGATGCTCGGCGACCTGCGCGAATTGCAAAGCAAACTCGCCACGATGCAGGGCGATACGCCGCTGATTTTGCCGGCGGTTGACGCACAAGCTGTGGCGTCCGTCGTTGCTGATTGGACGGGCATTCCGGTCGGTCGCATGGTTAAG
>JANXNO010000121.1 GCA_025354075.1 Burkholderiales bacterium
ACACCGAGCCGTCGGCCGCGATGGCCATGGCACCAGAGGTTGCAGACTTGCCCACCGCAACACCGCTGGGCAAAAAGCTCAGCACGCTGCCGCCGTTAAAACTAGCGTCAGGGGTGCCGTTGGCGTTGGCGCGCCCCACGCAGAATCGGTAACTACCTGAGCCAAAACATTCGCCAACGTAGGCTATCTTGCCGTCGCCCCGCACGCGCAGCTCACGCACGCGGATCATGCCCGCATTCATCTTGCCGGACACACCGAAGCCGAGGTCTAGCCCGCCGCTGGCGGTGTAGCGCACGAGGCAACTGGACCCGTTACAGCCGCCGCCGACGATGACCTTGCCGTCGGGCATGACGCCGATGGTGAACGGAAAATCCTGTCCACCCCAGTCGATCACCGATTCCCCGCTGGTGGCAAACGTGGTGTCGGTGCTGCCGTTGGCGTTGAGTCGGCGCAAGCAGTAGTCGGCGGCGGCTTGCGAGGTACAGGAACCGACCAGCAGCATCTTGCCCTCGGGCAACATGGCCATCGCCTGAGCGGTGCTTTGGCTGCCGCCGTTGAGCACGTAGCTGGCGCGGCCACCGCTACCAAAACTCACATCGAGCGCTCCGGCGGCATGGACGCTGGCGCCGAGCAGCAGCGCGCCAAAGGCGGCGACGGTTGCGAAGCGCATGAAAAGGCGGAGGCGATGAATCATCTGGGTTTTCCTCGTGAGCGCACGTTGCAATCAACGGTATCCCAACAAAGACGAAGAAAGGCGACAAAACGCGCCAACATCGTCGACAGCTTTATTGTGTGATGGCCATAAACTAGGCTTGGATGCCTATATCGGATTAAGTCGATTTATGGCGTTTTATCTCGCTTAGCCCAATTACGACGGCGCTTTCAGAGAAAAGCTGATGGTTGATTTAGAACCGCAGCCTTGATCGCTCCTGAAAACCCGCTTGATCGGGTTTTCAGCGCGAGCGACACGTTTTCGTTGGTCGCGACCACGTCTTGTTTCACGCCGTGGGCTGCGTGGTTACCGCAGCTACCGTGGGTACCCTGACTAAGCGATGGCGCTAAGGCGCAAAACTCGTTCCGCAGTTAGCGTTCAAATTGTTGCGTGTGGCGTCCCATTGCGACTGCGAGATCGTGGTGCCGATCACCGCGTTTGCGCTGCTGAAACCAAGCATGGCGCGGATCAGCACCAAGCCCTCCTTCGTCGGCGACACTAGATTGTCATCGTTCATATCGAGCTTGCAAGGTAGAACCGCCGCCAAAGGCGTCGATTCAAAGGCACCGATGTCGATCGCGGTACCGATGACACGCGGGAAACCCGTGCCGCGCTGGTCCGTGGTCGTGGTTGCGGCCACAGCCACGCCGGCGTTGAGCGCAGGGCTGCCTGGTCGCAGCGCATGGGTGAACGTGCCCGGTACGCCGCCGTTGTAATTGAGCCCTTCCAACTTTGAGTCGACGCCGCAGAGCACGTTGTTGGTGCCGCAAATACTGCCAGGCAGACTGTTGGTCTCGATGATCGAATTGGAGTAGGCATAGGTCAGACCCGCCGTCGAGTTGTAACCCACTGCAACTGGCCCTGATCCATACTGATACTGCCCGAAAATTGAGTTGCGGACGGTGACAGTAGCGCTGTACGTGCTGCCGCCGTACGACGCGACGTCAAACGCGCTGCTGTTTGAACCGTTACGGGCGGAGGTCACGTTCTCTATCAGCACCTGCAATGAACCCGTCGGTGCTAGCGTGTTGAGGCCAAATGCCGGGCCACCGCCACCCGTTGAATAGTTGCCGGAGAACGTGCTGTTGCGCACGGTGTAGTTGCCTACCGTCTCAAAGAACAATCCGTATGGCGCATTGGGCGAGCTGTTTCCCGTGAATGACGAATTGATGATCTCGTAATTGCGCCCCACTGCGTTGGCACGGAGCACAATGCCGGGCGCGAAGCTTTGCGCGTAGTTGTCGCGCACGCGCAAACCAGTCGCGCTGAGGCTGCTGGCCCCCGGATACACCGCCGGAACGCTGCCTGAGGACGGCGGGCCAAGCACGGAAAATACGTTGCCGCCACCAGCGACCGTGCCGGCAAACGTCTTGTTGCTGTTGATCAAAATATTATTGAGCGTAATGTTGCCGAGGTCGTGCAATTGCGCCGCGCTGTTGCCACCGCTCGCCGCAGTGTTGTCACCGAATACTTCGTTGGCGATGAAATCTGCATTGGTCAGCGTGAAATTGGCGCTACAGCCCACTCGCAGCCCGCCGCGGTTTTGCGCAGCTCGGTTCGCCGCAAAAGTGACACTGGTCATGCGCACTGACCGCAGTTGACCGAAGTTGCAGTTGCCCGATACGTCAAACGTGTCGGTGAGGATGCTCAGGCCGCCGATGTCCTGCCGTCCAGCGATGTTGCCATTGAATCCGCTATCGGTGGGTGATGGTCACAACTTCATCGACAGGCGTCAGACTTGCGCCCACGGTCGATATCTGGCCCGCGCCCCGACGCAGTAGCGCCGTGTTGCTCACCACATACGTGCTGCTGAGGGTCACCGTTCCACTGATGTTGTTGATATTGAAGGCGCCATCGTTAGTCGCGGTCGCCGCATTGGAGATAAATCGAGTATCGCTGATCGTTACGCTGGAGGCATTCTGGACGCGAAGCGCTCCGATCGATTCCGACGAGTTGCCCAAGAAATCGCTGCCAGTAATGGACACCGTACCCATCCAAAGGTTGGTCGTGTTACCCAACGCAGCGGCACCGGCCGCGGAGGTTGACACCGCATTGGCCGACCCATGTACCGTACGATTGCCGATGAACTGCACGTTCGGCAGCGCGGCATTTGGACGCGCATCGCTGGCAAGCGCCGCGCCCATACCTAGCGCGCCGCCGACAGCGCCCGTATTCAAGTTAGCGTCGCCATATCCGGACGTTTCACAGTTTTCGAAGATAACGTCAGTTAGCGTCAGCGACTGTCTTGAGAAGATACACGCGCCGCTTGGAGCCAACCGCAAGCGCAGGATTGCTGGCTGACGGGGTCGGGACAGCGCGCCCTTCCTTGAAGCGCAGGCCGGAAATTGAAACAGGAGTGTCGGTGGCCGATAACGCGTCAGAGATCAGCAGCGAACGGCGACCGACGCTGCCGGGGCTGAAGCCGCCGCCGCTGATGGTGAGCGCACCGCTTCCGGGCCCGGTGATGGTCAGCGGAGATGAAATGGCGAGCAGCCAGTTCGGTGGCGAGTTGCTGATGTTGCTGTAGACCGCAGGGGCTTCGCTCATGGTGACCTGCGAAAGCACAATCGTGCCCGCATTAGCCGGGGCTGTGAAAACTATCGTGTCGGTGCCATTGCCGGGGGTGCAGTTGCCGACGGCGATGTTGCCATTGGCAGCAGCAATTGCCATGCGCAGGGTGCAGTAAGTCGGCGTGGAAGGTTGCGATAGGGCGGCGTCCGAGAACGTCTGCCCAGCCGCGTTCATAAACACGTCGTCCGCCAGCGAGTTGACGGTAATGATCGCCGCAGCCGCGACGCTCATCGCCATGACCGTTGTGAGCGCCAAAAGCCGTGCCGCGAGCACGCGCGCGCCGGTATCAAGTCGTTTTTGCATCATGTTTCCCCTCGAAGATATAGCGCACGGTGCGCTGACCTGGCCGTCATTCCAATTAATTGCCGTCATCGCGATTGTTTGAACTTTTCGTGGTGCAACTAATGGGCATGTCGCAAATGTAGCGAGATTTATCCTGGGTGAAAAGGGAAGATGCCTACCTGTCCAAGTCGGATCGTCATGCGAAGCGCACTTTGTGAGCGGCGAACTGCGTAACAATCGCGCGGTGCCCACCCGACGCATGCCGCCAGCATGAATTTATTGGTAGCGGTGTGCGCTACGAACCTGCGGCTGCACCTCGCAGGGTGTCCAAGACAGCGCTGTGCAAGCGAGCGAAAGTACCCGCACCGCTAAAGCGACATGCGCCGCACGGCGGGTTGATGCGCTATTGATGCGCGTCGTAGACATTTTGCGGATACAGCTTTTGTGCAAAACACTTATGTAATCTGGGCATAAATCACATTTATTGTCATAGTCGACTTTATATTAAAATGCCATCTAAGCCCAAGCAAAATGGTTGTTTAACTGAAAAGTTGTACCACGAAAGGGCCCTGCAAAACTTCAATCGCCAAGCACCACACCTTCACGTCGCGGGTCGGCCCCGCCTCGCCAGCGATACACTTTTGCCCTGACGTCGCGTTGAAGGCTGTGCAGGCCGCTGGTGAACTCCATCAGATGGACGGTATGGCCGCGGCGTTCCAGTTCGGGCTTGAGGGCCTCAAGCACGGTGCCCCGCTCAAGCTCAGTCGGGCCGTTTCTTGATCCGAAATTGGGCAGACTGGCGGCGTCTTGCGGCGACAGCCCCCAGTCCACCATCGCGATAATGCTTTTTGCGACGTAGTTGATGATCACGCTGCCGCCGGGCGAACCGGTGATGATGAGCGGATGATTTTTTGCGTCGTTCTGGTCGTAAATGATCGTGGGTGACATCGACGAGCGGGGGCGCTTTCCGGGCTGCACATTGTTGGCCACGGTTACGTCATTTTCTTTAGGCAGCATTGAAAAATCGGTGAGCTCATTGTTGAGCAAAAACCCTCGCACCATCAGCCTCGCGCCGAACTGATCTTCGATGGTGGTGGTCATCGACACGGCGTTGCCATAACGGTCAACAATGGAAATATGCGACGTGCTCGGCAGCTCCAGCGACTGGTCGTCAGCCAGTGTTTGCGAATTGCGCGAGACGATGGGCGAACCCGGCTCGGCGCGTCCCATACTCTGCCGCAGGTCGATCAATTCGCCACGTGATTTGAGGTACTCCGGATCAAGCATGCGCGTGGGTGGTGCGACAAATTTTGGATCGGCGATGTAACGGTTGCGATCCGCAAAAGCGAGCCGCCCTGCCTCGGCAATCACGTGCACGCTGTCGGCAGACTTCGGCCCCCACGTTGATAGCGGAAAGCGCTCGACATAAGCAAGGATTTGCGCCACCGCCAGTCCGCCGGACGACGGCGGACCCATGCCACACACCCGCAGGCTGCGATAGGTTCCGCACACCGGTTGGCGCTCGATCACGCGATAACTGGCGAGATCATCTTCGGTCATGCCGCCGGGGTTCGCGTGCGAGCGCACTGCAGCGACGATGGCTGCTGCAATATCGCCCGAATAAAACGCTGACTCACCGCGCGCCGCGATGGCTTTAAGGGTGATCGCGTACGCGGGATTTTTCAGCCGAAAGCCCACTGGGCGCGGCGCACCGCTCGCATCGAAAAAATGGGCGCGAGCAGCTGGATCAAGCTTTAGAAACCGATCAGCTGAAATCTGCGTGTGCAAGCGGCGGCTGAGCGGGAAGCCCTGCTCGGCGAGCTTGATTGCGGGCTGAAACAATGTCTTCCACGGCAGCTTGCCGTGTCGCCGGTGCGCCTCCGCCAGCAATGCCACGGTGCCCGGCACGCCGACGCTTTTGCCACCGACTACAGCATCGTAGAACTGGAGCGGCAAACCATCGCTGTCGATGAAGAGATCAGGCCGTGCAGCGGCGGGCGCGGTTTCACGTCCGTCGTAGGTGGTGAGCTTGCCCAAGGCACCCTCGTGAACGAGTAGAAATGCGCCACCGCCCAGCCCGGAGCTTTGCGGTTCGACCAGACCGAGCACGAGCTGCGTGGCGATCATTGCGTCCACCGCCGTGCCGCCCTTTTGGAGCATGGCGAAACCGGCGGCAGCCGCGAGCGGATTAGCGGCGGCGACAGCTTGGCGCTTGAAGCTGACGGATTGCTTGTTGACTAGACCGGAGGCCGCTTCGGGGGCTTGGTCTTGGGCAAAAGCGCTCACTGCGAACCATGCAGCAGCAAGCAATGCGAACCCACTGAATCCATGGGTTCGACGCTCGGTTTGGCCCCCTCGTCCGCCGGCGGGAGAGGGTTGGGGTGAGGGT
>JANXNO010000127.1 GCA_025354075.1 Burkholderiales bacterium
CGGGTTCGAGTCCCGTCCACTCCGCCAACAAGATGACATAGAAGAGGCGAACGAAAGTTCGCCTTTTTTGTATCCGGGATAGCAACGTAGCAATCGGCCAGACCGCCCCACAGTTCGCGGGTCTGTGCGGTTGTAATAAACGACAGTTACATAGAGATTCTCATGTTCGATTT
Organism: Burkholderiales bacterium; assembly: GCA_025354075.1. GTDB lineage: Bacteria > Pseudomonadota > Gammaproteobacteria > Burkholderiales > Casimicrobiaceae > Casimicrobium. The sequence continues at coordinate 174 of JANXNO010000127.1, forward strand.
CGTCCATAAAAACAAACGCGTTGTTCAGTTCATTCTGGCGCTATTGGTTCTGCCATTTGCGTTTGTCGGTGTCGACAGCTACGTGCGCAGCGCTTCGGGCGAAAAAGATGTCGCGACTGTTGGCGGTGAAAGCATCAGCCCGCAAGATTTCGAGAATGCGTTGCGTGCTCAACAGCAACAAATGCAACGTGCACTGGGCAAAAATTTTGACCCTGCCATGTTCGAAAATCCCGAAGTACGCCAGCAAGTGCTGGATGGCGTCGTCAACCAGCGCTTGCTTCAGGTAACCGCGCAGGACATGAAACTCACCGCTCCGGACGCACAATTGCGCAAGGTCATTCTTGAAATTCCTGACTTTCAAGACGGTGGCAAATTTTCTGAGACCAGATATGACGAAGTGCTCAAGCTAAATGGCCTGAATCGTGTCAGCTACGAGCAGCGTTTGCGCGGTGATTTGGCGCAGCAGCCTATGCAGGACGTGCTCGGTCGAACCAGCTTCGCGAGTACTGCGCAAACCGGGCTTTTTCAAAAATTGACCGAACAAGCCAGAGAGATTCAAGTTGCGACCATAGATCCGGCCGCTTTTCTGGCGCTCGCCAAAGTGGATGATGCCCAGATCAAAGCAGAGTACGAAAAAAGCCCAGACTCATACCGAGCGCCCGAGCAGGTCAAGATCGAATATCTACAACTCAATCAGGCGGCGCTTTTGGGCTCGGTGACGGTTTCTGCAGAAGATATCAAGAGCGACTACGATAAACGCCTCAAGGAGTTCTCGGCACCTGAAGAGCGTCGCGCGAGCCACATTTTGCTGAGCTTCGAGAAGGACGATAAAGGCCAGCCCAAGGCCGCTTTGAAGGAGGCCGCGAAGACGGAAGCCGACGCCATCATGAAGTTGGTGACTGGGGCAACTGCAGAAAAATTCGCTGACCTGGCAAAACAAAAATCAAAAGATCCCGGGTCGGCCACACAAGGTGGTGATCTGGGATTTTTCGGTCGTGGCCAAATGGTCAAACCCTTTGAAGAGGCAGTGTTCGCGATGAAAGCAGGTGAAATTCGCGGCCCTGTCGAGTCTGACTTCGGTTATCACATCATTCGCCTGACCGAAGTTAAGGCGGAACGCACTCGTGCGCTGGATGAAGTCCGTGCGCAAATTGAAGGTGAACTCAAACAGCAGATGGCGGGGCAACTTTTCAGCAAAAATGCAGAAGCATTTCAAAATCGCGTGTACGAGCAGGGTGACAGCTACGCAAAGATTGCGGATGAATTGAAGCTAACGGCAAAAAAAACGGACTGGCTCACCCGGTCGCAGGTTCAGGCGATTGCTGCAGGCAATCCGAAATTCGCGCAGGCAGTGTTTTCGGGAGCGAGCATCGCCGCCAAGAAGAATTCCGAAGCCATTGATCTTGGCAACAACAGTTTGATTTCGGCTCGTGTACTCGAACACAAAGCTTCTGCCATTCGGCCGCTCGACGACGTGAAGGCGCAGATCTCGCTACAGTTGCAACGTCGCCTGGCCTCTGAATTGGCGACAAAAGCAGGGATTGAAAAGTTAGCCTCAATGAAATCAGGTAACGAGGCGGGCTTGACATTCACCCCCCCGCAAAAACTTTTGCGGCAATCGCCGTTGCCCAATGTCAATCAGGCGCTCATCAAATCGATTTTTGCAGCGGATGTAAGCAAAGCGCCCGTTGGCGTAGGCGGCGCGAACGATGCTGGCGGCTACAGCATCGCTAAGGTGCTAAAGGTGGTCGAACCCGAAGCTGCGACGCCTGAAAAGCTAAAGTCGCTCAATCAGAGACTCGCAGGACAGGGCGGCAACGACCTTACCAACTCCTATCTCGCAGCGCTAAAAGATCGCGTCAAAGTAGTGCTGAAAAAAGGCGCTATTCCCGAGAAGTCCGACAAGCCTGACAAGAGCGCGGAGCCGAAGCAGGGGTAATTTTCTGCAAGGTCTACGTGTCAATTTGCGACCCGGCGTGCGTAAAATAACGCTTTTGGGAAATTCACATGCGCATCCGCGCTAAAGCATTCACTTTTGACGACGTTCTGCTCGTCCCCGGATATTCCGAAGTCCTTCCCCGCGACGTAGACCTGAGCACTCGCCTCACGCGGCTAGTGCGGTTACAGCTTCCTATTTTGTCCGCGCCCATGGATACGGTCACCGAGTCTCGTCTGGCCATCGCTATGGCGCAGGCAGGAGGGGTGGGCGTCATCCACAAGAACCTCCCGGCCAAAGATCAGGCGCGCGAAGTGTCCCGCGTTAAGCGCTATGAGTCCGGGGTCGTGAAGGACCCCATCACCGTATCGCCTGATGCCACGGTGCGCGAGGTGATGGCGATCACGACTGATCACAAAATTTCAGGTTTGCCTGTCGTACAGGGTAAACGCCTCATGGGCATCGTCACCAATCGCGATTTGCGCTTTGAAGCTAATCTTGATCAGTCGGTGACCGCCATCATGACCCCGGCAGATCGGCTGGTGACGGTGCGCGAAGGTGCGAGCACAGAAGAGGCCAAAGCGCTGATGCACAAACACCGCCTCGAGCGCGTACTGGTGGTCAACGAGGCGTTCGAGTTGCGTGGACTGATCACTGTCAAAGACATACTCAAATCTAAAGAGCATCCGAGCGCCTGCAAGGATGAGCAGGGCCAGCTGCGCGTGGGCGCTGCGGTGGGCGTCGGTGAAGGCACGGAAGAACGCGTAGAAATGTTGTTGCACGCAGGCGCTGATTTCATTGTGGTTGACACCGCGCATGGTCATTCGCGTGGCGTGCTGGATCGCGTGACGTGGGTCAAGCGTACCTATCCCAACGCGCAAGTGATTGGTGGAAATATTGCCAGTGCTGAAGCGGCCAAGGCGCTCGTGGATGCGGGGGCCGACGCGGTCAAGGTTGGCATTGGCCCAGGCTCCATATGTACCACGCGCATGGTCGCAGGCGTCGGCGTGCCGCAAATCACCGCCGTTGACTTTGTCGCCAACGCAATTCACTCGTCCGGTGTCGGCATCATCGCTGACGGCGGCATCCGCTATTCCGGCGACATCATTAAGGCTCTAGCTGCAGGTGCCGATTGCGTAATGCTTGGCGGGCTGTTTGCTGGCACGGAAGAGGCGCCTGGCGAGGTTGTATTGTTCCAAGGCAGGTCGTACAAGTCTTATCGCGGCATGGGCTCTCTGGCGGCCATGCAGGCGGGTTCCCGCGATCGCTACTTTCAGGATGCCGAGAACAACGCCGAAAAACTCGTGCCCGAGGGCATTGAAGGACGCGTGCCCTACAAAGGCCCGGTCGGCTCGGTCGTCCATCAGCTCGAAGGCGGCATTCGATCAGGCATGGGCTACTGCGGCTGCGCGACCATTCCGGAACTTCACGAGCGAGCGGAGTTCGTACAAATTACTGGTGCCGGTATTCGTGAATCGCATGTCCATGACGTGCAGATCACCAAAGAAGCACCCAACTATCACGCTGACTAATTATTTATGATGAAAAAAATATTCTTCCTCGCTGCGGCATCGCTCGCGCTTTTTGCCTCTGCCGGTCACGCCGATGAACTCACCGCTACCAAGCGCACGCAGATCAAGACGCTTCTGGATATCACCGGCGTCAAAGCCATTCCTGAGCAAATCGCCAACAACACGGTGCAAAGCTGGGTGCCAGGCATCAAGCAGCTCGATCCAAAATTTCCGGACAAAGGCTTCACCATCATTCGTGACACGTTCCTCACGGGACTCAACGCCAAAGTTGATGGCGGCGGAGGATTAATCGAACAAGTGACAATGGTTTATCACAACCAATTTACGGGCCCGGAGATTGCGGACCTGCTCAAGTTCTACCAAAGCACGCTTGGCAAAAAGCTTCTCGCCAATCAAGCCAAAGTTAACGCCGAGACGTTCCAGACTGCGATGAAATGGGCTGATTCCATGTCGGCTGATCTTGATCAGCGTATTGACGCGGCGCTGAAAAAAGAGGGCCTCAAGTTACCGGAAGCGCCGAAACCCGCACCTGCGGCAGCGGGTGCACCGGCTGCGCAGCCGCCCGCCAAGAAGTAGTTTTTGACGACGTTAAGGGGCCTCACGGCCCCTTTGAGTTTC
>JANXNO010000260.1 GCA_025354075.1 Burkholderiales bacterium
AAAATTTATCGATGCCCTGTTGCCGAAAATTACCGAGGTGCGCCGACGAATTGTCGCGTCCGGGCGTGACGTGATACTTGAAGTGGACGGCGGCGTGAAGGCGGACAACATTGCCAAAGTTGCAACGGCCGGTGCAGATACGTTCGTTGCAGGCAGCGCGATTTATGGCACAAAGGATTACGCCGCGGCAATATCCGCGATGCGGGCTGAGCTGGCTACCGTCGATCTCGGAACGGCTTAAGTACAGCAATGAAAAAACTCGCGCTGCTGGCGTGTCTGCTGTTGCTCGCGTTGAACTGGGGCAAAGTCTCCGCGTTGTGGCAACCCAAAGTGGCAGCCGCGCCGCTGGCGCAGGGAGACGTGGTGCTCTACGCAGCGTCATGGTGCGGCTATTGCAAACTGGCGCGTGAGTTGCTGAATCGCGAAGGCGTCGCCTTTGTTGAACACGATATCGAAACCTCTGAATACGGCAAAAAAATGTACAACGCACTGGGCGGCGGCGGAATCCCCGTACTCGAAATTCGCGACCAGGTGATACGTGGATACGATGAAGCGCGAATCATCTCGGCCGTCCGGGGCGGGTGAGCGCGATGCTCAAAAATATCCGGGCCATTGCCATCGACCTTGATGGCACGTTACTCGACACCATTCCCGATCTGTGCGGCGCAGTCAACCTGGTGCTGGCAGATTTGAATTTTGCGCCGCTAGAGATTGATCTGGTCAAAACATTCGTCGGCAAAGGCCTTGGCGAACACCTGCGCAAGTCGCTACGCGCGGCGATGGGGCGTGAAGCCGATGATGCCGAGAAGGCGCATGCGATGGATTTGTACCGCGCGCATTACGCGGCACACATCGCGGATCGCACTAGCATTTATCCCGGCGTTGTCGAAGGGCTTGACGCGTTCAAAGCTCGCGGATTACCGATGTCAGTCGTCACCAACAAGTGGACGGGTAACACCGAAACGCTGCTCGCGCACTTCAAGCTCAGCGCGTATTTCGATCACCTTGTTTGCGGCGACACGCTCACCAGTAACAAGCCTGATCCGGGCATGATGTTTTATTCGGCGGGGCGTTTTGGCGTGCATCCGCGCGAGATGTTGATGATCGGCGACTCCGGCAATGACAGCCGCTCGGCGCAGGCTGCGGGCTGTCCCGTGGTGCTGATGACGTACGGCTACAGCGAAGGCGAAAACGTGGCTGATTTGCGCGCAAACGCAATCGTGAGTACATTTACGGCTATTCC
>JANXNO010000272.1 GCA_025354075.1 Burkholderiales bacterium
AGCACGAACAGGATGTAGACCACGGCGGCCATCCCGGCTTCAGTCGGGGTAAACCAGCCGCTCAAAATGCCACCCATGATGATCACCGGAATGACCATAGGCAAAGCTGAGGCACGAGCGGCCCCACCGATTTCGGCTAGCGAAGCGCGCTGTTTCTTGATGCCCACCGGCCCCCAGAAATAGCTGTACACCATGAGCCCCAGTCCAATCAGAACCCCCGGCACAACGCCCGCCAAAAACAGACCGCCGATGGACACATTGCCGGTCGCACCGTAGACGATGGCCATGATGCTCGGCGGGATTAAGTTCGCCATCGTCGAGGCCGACGCAATCAGCGCCGCCGTAAGCGCGCGGTCGTAGCCTTCGCGGTCCATCTCGGGGGCGACCGTGCGCGACAGCACCGCTACGTCCGCCGTTGACGAGCCGGAAATTCCGGCAAAGAACATGCTGAACAGCGTCACCACCTGTGCCAACCCGCCGCGCATGTGGCCAACCAGTGTTTGCGCGAGCCGGATCATTCGTTGCACTACGTCGCTCGATGCCATCAGCTCGCCCACCAGCAGGAAAAATGGCACCGCAAGCAATGCTTCGGAGTCGATGCCGTGAAACAGTTGGCCGACCATCGACTGCATGCTGATCGGCGTGAATTGCACTGCAACCAGCACGCCAGCAATCAACGCAAAGGTCACTGGCACACCCATATAGCCGAAGGTCAGAAACAGCACCGCCATCAAAATCAGAATGCTGCCGCCGCTCATTGCGCGTCTCCCGGTGCGTCGACGACGACGTTGTCCATATCCTCAGGCCCCTCAAATCCGTGCCGCCAGCCGTTGATCAATTGCTCGATGGTGAACAGCGCAATCAGCACCCCCGCAGCAGGAACAATCGCGGTGTAAACCGTCAACGGAATCAATGATGGCATGCGAAAACTACCCAGATCCAGCATCGCGTTTTTCCAGCCGAACCAGATGAGCGCGAACGCCACGGCGAACACAATCAAGCGGTTCGCCGTTTCGATCACGCTGCGCGGTACGCCGGTCATGCGCTTGGTGATTTCAGTCAGATAAAAATGGTCGTTACGACGTGTTGCTGCGGCCATGCCTACAAACACGCCCCACGCGAAAAACGCCGTGGTGACCTGCTGCAACCACACCCACGGCGTGCCAATCACGCGGGTCACCACGTCGCAAAAAACAGCCAGCGTGAACATGAAAATGCACACGCCGCAGAGCACCATCAGCGTGGCCTCCAGCACATCGAACGCTTTCCATTTCAGGTGCCGATGGCGCGGTAGAACGAGTGCGCGATGGTGGTTATCGGACATGGATCTGCAACTCCAGTAGTCGGTTATTTTTTGTCACTCCGGCGACGAGGGGAATCCGGACCCAAAGCGCGCCACACGGCGCGTGATCGCGAAAATTACGCCGCGTGGGCACCGAGTTGCCCAACCTACGAAACCGGCGAAAACACCTCGTGCGAGTGCAGCACGCAGCGGCTACTTAACTTCGCGCACCAGTTTGAGAATCTTTACGGCGTGCGGGCCCAGCTCGGCGGCCAGTTGATCCTGAATCGGCGCGGCGGCTTTGATGAAGCCACTCTTGTCGACGTTCTCAATCACCTTGACGCCGAGCTTCTTCAGCTTCTCGCCGGAGTCTTTTTCCAGTTGCAGCGCGAGCGCCGGTTCTTTTTGTGACACTTCATCCGCGGCAGCCTGCACCCACTTTTGCTGCTCCGGCGACAGGCTCAACCATGTCTTCTCACTGACCCAGATGCAGTTGTTATTGGCCTCGTGTTCGGTCAGCGAGAGCACCGGTGCCACCTCGTAATGCTTGTTCGCGAGATACACGTTAACGCCATTTTCGGCAATGTTCACGACCCCGGTTTGCAGGGAGGTATAGACATCTCCAAACGGCATGTGAACGATCTGCGCTCCGTAGGCCGGAAAGTGCGTGTCCTCGGTTTTAGTCGCTTGCACACGTACCTTTTGCCCCTTGATATCAGCGACGGTGTTGACCTCTTTTTTGCTGTACATATTGCGCAGGCCCATCGTGAGCAAACCCAGCACTTACGCGCCTTTCACCGAATCTTTCACCATGTCGCGAAACGCCAGCGAAATGGCCGGATCAGCCAGCGATTTGGCCAGATGCGCTTGATCACGAAAAATGAAATGCAGTGAAAACACGCCGGCTTGCGGCGCAAGCATTGATGCGTTCGCCGTGGAGGTAATCACGAAATCAATATCGCCTGCCCGCATCTTTTGCAACATCTGCGGTTCCTAGCCCAGCTGGGCGCCGGGGAACTGATTGATGTTCATCTTGCCGCCGCTTAACGCCTTGAGCTTGGCGTCAAATATGTTGGCAGCGATGCCGTACGCCGTCGTGGGCGGCTGGTCGTAGGCAAAACTGAATGTGCGGTTTTGTGCCGCCGCGCTACCTGCCCAGATCGCTGAAGCAGCAGCGACCAGTACCCCAAAGAAAAACCTCCGCGTCGTATTGCCGGTATGCATCTCGCAGCCTCCTTTTGACATCGATTAGTTCGGATCGGGGTACGTCTTCCTCTTCGCACCGCGCGCAGCCACTATAGCGGTGCGCGGATGCGAACGCAATGACCCACTGGTTCCGAAATAAGGCACAGCGCACCGCCAAACCCTTGCAACGTTTGGCGATCAATGCCGGTGCGTAAACCCGCGATAATCTCGACATGCATTCTCCGAAATATCTCCTCCCGCGCGACGCCATCGTCAACTTGCGCGCCTCAAAAATTCGCGAAGTCGCCAACGCTGGCATGGGCCGCAGCGACGTGCTGACCTTCTGGTTTGGTGAGCCGGATGAGGTGACGCCAGACTTCATCCGCGCCGCCGCGTCTGAGAGCCTCGCGCGTGGCGAAACTTTTTATTCGCACAACTTAGGCCTCCCCGAATTGCGACAAACCGTGGCCACTTATTTGGCGCGTTTGCATCCCAATCCTGCTGCGTCGATCACCAGCGACAACATCGCCATCACCAGCGCCGGTGTCAACGCGCTCTCGCTCGCCGCGCAGTGCATCGTCAACCCCGGCGACCGCGTCGTATGCGTCACGCCGCTGTGGCCGAACCTGGTCGAGATCCCAAAAATTCTCTCCGCGAATGTCGAATGCGTGTCGCTCGATTTCACGCCAAAAGGCTGGCATCTCGATCTGGATCGCCTGCTCGCCGCGCTCACGCCGGACACCAAAATGTTGATGGTGAATTC
>JANXNO010000302.1 GCA_025354075.1 Burkholderiales bacterium
CACGCCCGCTGCGGTCTGCAAACCTTCGGCGAGAAACTTTTTGCTCGATTGCAGCTCGGCATCTTCGGTGTAGCTCACCACCACGCCCGGTGCCTTGAAACCCTCGGCGGCGACGCTCGGAATACCGCGACTTTCGAACAACGCGCGCACCTTAGTGCCAAGCAACTGCTGCTCGTTCTTCACACGTTCAAAGCCATACGCCTCGGTCTCAAGCATGACCTCAGCCAATCGCGTCAACGCGTCGGTGGGCATCGTCGCGTGATACGCGTGGCCGCCCGCCTCGTAGGTTTCCATGATCTGCATCCACTTTTTCAGATCAACGGAAAAACTCGTGCTCGTGGTGCCGTCAATCGCGGCGCGCGCACGCTCGGAGAGCATCACCATCGCGCAGCACGGCGAGCTGCTCCAGCCCTTTTGCGGCGCGCTCACCAGCACGTCCACGCCAGTCGCTGCCATGTCCACCCACATCGCACCCGAGGCAATGCAATCGAGTACAAACAGGCCGCCAACCGCATGCACGGCGTCACTCACTGCACGCAAATAATCGTCCGGCAAAATCATTCCGGCGGCTGTTTCCACGTGCGGCGCAAACACCACGGCAGGCTTCTCGGCTGCAATCTTTGCGACCACTTCTGCAATCGGCGCAGGCGTCCACGGCGACTGTTTGCCAGTGCCGGTACGTCGCGCTTTCATCACCGTGTGTGAAGCGGGAATTCCACCCATGTCAAAAATCTGCGTCCAGCGATAACTGAACCAACCATTGCGGATCACCAGCACGTGTTTGCCGCCAGCAAACTGCCGCGCCACCGCTTCCATACCGAACGTACCGCTACCCGGCACCAGCACCGTGGACTTTGCGTGATACACGGTCTTCAGCATGCGCGAAATCTCCCGCATCACCCCACCAAACCGCTTCGACATATGGTTCAAAGCACGGTCGGTGTAGACCACAGAAAATTCAAGCAACCCATCAGGGTCAACAGTAGGAAGCAGTCCAGGCATGGTGTTCTCCTTAAGCATAAGCAACTGGGCGCAGGCACCGCAGTTTTGGTTGCACACGATAGCACGGCATGGCGTTTATTGCAGCGCAACTACAGATTTGTGAAAACAGGCTTGACAATTTCGATTACGTTTGTAAACATTCATACTGTTTACAAACGTAATCGACGCAACAATGATTTCAGCAATTACTGATGCAGAGGCCCAAGTGATGGAGGCGTTATGGCGCAAAAGTCCACAAAGCACTGAGGATATTGTCGGCGCTCTGGCAGGCCGACAGAACTGGCAAATGGCAACTATCAAAACGCTGCTCAACCGTTTGCTAAACAAGGGCGCTATAGGCGCTGAAAAGGAAGGTAGGCGCTATCTGTACAGCGCCGTCCTGAAGCGAACCGAATGGCAGCGCACAGAAAGTGCCGATCTGGTAGATCGCGTTTTCGGTGGAAGCGTTGCACCGCTCGTGGCGCATTTCTCGCAGCACCGCAAGCTGGCTGCGTCCGACGTGGCGGCGTTGAAAAAAATTATTGCCGCCTACGAAAGCGACAAAGGGAGCCGTGATGTTTGACATGTGGGTTGGCATCGGCGGTCAGTGGTTGCTGGCAGGTAGCGCAGGATTCACGCTTGCCGCGTTGATGGTGATTGCGTTGCGTCCGCTGTTACGCAAACTCAATGTAACTATGGCTTACCGCAGCTGGTTGTTACTTCCGTTGACCTTGCTACTAGTGCTGCTGATGCCGAAGCTGACGCCAAGCGCAGTGGTCAGCACTTCCTCCGATATTCGTGTCTTGGGTAAAGCAATCTACGCCGGCGTTACGTTTGCACTGCCGCAACAAAATACCGTGACAACTGTCGTACTTTCGATCTGGCTATTGGGCGCGCTAGGTTGCGCGCTCGCCATGATGTTTCAGCATCGTCGGTATGTTGCAGGTCTGACTAAAGATCACATTAATAACTGCTTGCGCGCGCCAGATGAGCGGAGCCCTGCTTTGATCGGTGTTTGGCGACCGAAACTGGTGTTGCCGCGAGACTTCGAACAACGCTTTGATGCACATGAGCAAACGCTGATTTGCGCGCATGAAGTAGTGCATCAGCGCCGACAGGACAACTTCTGGAACGCATTGGCCTTTGGTGTGTTGTGCCTGCAATGGTTCAATCCGGTCGCGCACATCGCGCTGCGAATGATGCGTTCTGATCAGGAGTTGTCCTGCGACGCGGCTGTGCTGCGTTCACGTCCCGAAAGCATGGCCGCATATGCCCACGCGCTGCTCAAAACGCAAAGCGTGAACATGCGGAGCATGTTTGTCTGTCAATGGCATTTCCCTCAT
>JANXNO010000312.1 GCA_025354075.1 Burkholderiales bacterium
GATGGTTTGCTGCACATCAGCCAGATCGCCAACGAGCGCGTCAACGCCGTCACCGATTACTTGACCGAAGGCCAAACGGTCAAAGTCAAAGTGCTCGGCTTCGACGACAAAGGTCGCGTCAAGCTGTCGATGAAAGCGCTGCTGGAAGATCAGGCTGCCGCCGCTAACGCGGGTGCTGCACCACAAGCGTAACTGCGTATCACGCTGCGGAAAAACGGGGCTTCGGCCCCGTTTTTTTTCATAAAAATCCTTCGGATATTGTGCAAATTGCTCTCACATACGGCAAGCTACGTGCGGTAACGTGCCATCTAGCCCGCTCGTTCTGGCGGGATGCTTTTCTACACGCGGCTCATAGCCCTCACGTCTGAAAAATTATGAACACCACTGAAATTTTTCTGATCGCGATGTTGATTATCGTGACGGTGCCATTTGCAATCTGGAGAATATTTCGAACCGATTATTTTGCGCCACTCGTGGTGGTGCAAATTCTGGTCGGCATCGCGTTGGGGCCCGGCGTGCTGGGAGTGTTTTTTCCGGATTTTTATAAATTCGTTTTCAATCCGACGGTGATTCAGTCGCTCAACGGCATCGCGTGGTGGGCGGTGTCGATATTTGTCTTCATCGCAGGCATTGATGTGGACTTTAAGGCCGCCTGGGTGCATCGTCGCGAAAGCGGCATTACCGCGGGGCTTGCGTTGGCCGCGCCGTTGCTATTAGGTTGCGTAGCCGCGATGCTGTTGCTGTCCACCGAGGGCTGGGTGGGGCCACGCGCGCAGACGTGGCAGTTTGTGGCGGGCGTCGGCATGTCTTGCGCAGTCACTGCATTGCCGATTCTCATTTTGTTGATGGAGAAGCTGGACATCCTGCGCCACGCCTTGGGGCAGCGCATCCTGCGCTATGCCAGTGTCGACGACGTCGCCATTTGGGGCGTCCTCGCGTTGATCCTGATGGACTGGCAGCGCGTGGGCAAGCAGTTGCTGTTCAATGCGACCTTCGCCGTGGCGAGCATGTTGTTTCGCCGCGCATTACGCGTCTTGCCTGCGTCAGACCGCTGGTATGTCGCGCTGATCTGGTTATTGCTTTGCGCTTTTGGCGCTGACTGGTCGGGGCTTCACTTCATGGTGGGCGCGTTTTTGGCGGGCGTGGTGATCGACGCTGATCGCTTTGATCAAAAGCAGATGGACGCGCTTCGACACAACCTGCTGCTGGTGATGATGCCGGTGTTCTTCCTGAGCACCGGCCTGCGAACCGCGTGGGGCATGGGCGGCAGCGCGGTCTTTCTGGCGGCTGCCATTCTGCTGGTCGCGGCGGTGGCGGGCAAACTTATTGGCGTGCATATCGCCGGAAAAATTCTGGGCTGGCAGCCGGGTGAAGCCTCGATGATCGGTTGGCTATTGCAGACCAAAGCGCTGATCATGATCATCTTCTCGAACATCCTGCTGGACAAACAAATCATCACATCAGACACGTTCACCGCATTGCTGTTGATGGCGGTGGCAAGCACGATGCTGACCATTCCTGTGGTGACATCGAAGCTCAGATCGTATTTTTCCGCCGTTGGTTCTGCGAGAGCTTAACTTCGACGTAAGGCAGGTTGTTGCGCGTATACGATCTATCGTGGATTGCATATCGTTACTCCCTGTACGTTGGTGACACACGCTTCGACCCGTACAAAAATCGGCATTCGCTCAACTCTTCCTCCACAGCATGAAAACCATAGATCGTAGGTATGCACTGGCGGCTATCGCCACTGCGCTGGCAAGCCCCTTCCTTGCAGCCCAACCTAACCCGAAATCCAAACCATCACAAGCTGCAAACGTTAACGTGCTGGCCACCGACGCATTGCTCGTCATCGACGTGCAAAACTGCTTCCTTCCCGGCGGGAGCCTCGCCGTGAATGATGGGCAGGCGGTGATTCCGGTGATCAATGCGCTGGCCAAACAGTTCAAAAACATCGTACTGACGCAGGATTGGCACACCGCTGATCACGTGTCTTTCGAGTCACAACACCCGGGCAAAAAACCGTTTGACATGATCGGTTTGCCGTACGGCAGACAGGTGCTGTGGCCTGACCACTGTGTGCAGGGCACTGAGGGCGCAGCGTTGCACAAAGACCTCGATATTCCGCAGGCGCAACTGGTGATTCGCAAAGGGTTTCGCACGCCGGTGGATAGCTACTCCGCCTTTCTTGAGGCTGATCGCAAGACCGAAACGGGTCTGCGTGGCTACCTTAAAACGCGTGGCATCAAGCGGCTGTTTATTGCCGGACTCGCCACCGATTTTTGCGTGGCCTGGACGGCGCTTGATGCGCGGAAATATGGCTTTGATATTTACGTGGTCGAAGACGCCTGTCGCGGCATTGACGCCAACGGCTCGCTAGCCGCAGCGTGGTTGTCGATGCAAAAAGTGGGCGTCAAACGCACGCGTTCGGCGCAGATCAGCGCAGCCTGATCTGCGTCGCATCAGGCGCGGACGTTTGTGGCCTGCGCCTGATGTCGTCACTGTGCCGACATAGAGTGAAGCACCTAACCCTCAAAAAATGCCTGTTTCAAACGACAAATTGAATCGGTCGTAAGACACAATCTGCTGCAACCGTTTTTAGTTGTTGCATCAGGAGAGAAACATGCCCACTTACACCCCGCCCCTTCGCGACATGCGTTTTGTGATGGAGGAGCTGCTTGACGTTCCCGCCGAACTCGCCGCGTTGCCCAAGCATGCTGACAACGACATCGACACCATCATGGCGATTCTGGAAGAGGGCGGCAAGTTCGCCTCCGAGGTGATCTTCCCATTGAATCAAGGCGGAGACCGCGAAGGCTGCACGCTCGACACCACCGCCCACGCAGTAACGGCGCCCACGGGCTTTAAAGCGGCCTACAAGCAGTTTGTCGACGGCGGTTGGCCTGCGCTCTCCTGCGACCCGGAATACGGCGGCCAGGGGCTCCCCCTGGTGGTCAATCAGGCGGTGTACGAGTTCTGGAATTCCGGAAATCAGGCGTGGACGATGTACCCCGGCCTGACCCACGGTGCGTACGAATGCCTGCACACGCACGGCACGCCCGAGCAAAAGGCGCTGTACCTGACCAAGATCACCAGCGGTGAATGGACCGGCACCATGTGCCTGACTGAGCCGCATTGCGGGACTGATCTTGGCATGCTGCGTACCAAAGCCGAACCGGCTGCAGATGGCAGCTACACCATCACTGGCAACAAGATTTTCATCAGCTCCGGCGAACATGATCTCGCTGAAAACATCGTTCACCTCGTGCTCGCACGCTTGCCCGATGCACCGGTTGGTTCGAAGGGCATCTCGCTGTTCATCGTGCCAAAGTTCATCCCGAATGCCGATCATTCGCTCGGCGCGCGCAACCCGATTTTCTGCACCGGTCTTGAACACAAAATGGGCATTCACGGCAACGCCACAGCGCAGATCGCGCTGGACGGCGCGAAGGGCTGGTTGGTCGGTCTGCCGAACAAGGGCCTGAACGCCATGTTCGTGATGATGAATGCGGCGCGAATCGGCGTCGGCATGCAGTCACAGGGCCTGACCGAAGTAGCGTATCAAAACGCGCTAGCCTACGCCAAAGATCGCATTCAGATGCGCGCGCTGTCTGGCCCGAAAAACCCGGACAAACCGGCTGACTCGATCCTCGTGCATCCTGATGTACGCAAGATGCTGCTCACCGCCAAGGCGTATGCCGAGGGCGGGCGCGTGCTCTCCTTGTTCTGCGCGTTGTTGATCGATACTCATCTTAATCATCCTGACGCCGCCAAGCGCGCCGAGGCTGAAGAGATGGTGGCGCTGCTCACACCAATTGTCAAAGCCTTCATCACCGACAACGGCTGGATCGCCACTTCGCACTGCATGCAGGTGTTCGGCGGCCACGGCTACATCGCCGAATGGGGCATGGAGCAGTATGTACGCGATGCCCGCATCAACATGATTTACGAAGGCACCAACACCATTCAATCGCTTGACTTGCTGGGCCGCAAAGTGCTGGGCAACAAAGGCGAAACGCTCAAAAAATTGGGCGCGATGATGGAAGGCTTTGCTGAAGAATGCGAAGGGATCGAGGCAATGAAAGAATTCATTGAACCGATGCTTCACGCTGCTGAACTGCAAGCCACGTTGACGTTTGAAATTGGCAGCGCCGCCCAGAAAAACCCTGACGTAGTTGGTGCCGCCGCAGTGGACTACATGCGGGTTGCCGGACACGCGGTGTTCG
>JANXNO010000313.1 GCA_025354075.1 Burkholderiales bacterium
GCGCAAGTGGACTCGTCGGTAGGCGGAAAGACAGCGGTGAACCATCCGCTCGGCAAAAACATGATCGGCGCGTTCTACCAGCCGCAAGCCGTCCTGTCGGACACGGCTGCGCTCAAGAGTTTGCCGCCGCGTGAATATGCCGCAGGGCTCGCCGAGATCATCAAGCATGCGTTGATTTTTGACATCGATCATCTCGCGGAACTGGAGCGCGACGTGGCGAAACTCCAAGCCCGCCATGACGAAACGCTGGCACGTGTGATCGCGCATTCCTGTCGCATCAAAGCCGATGTCGTCAAGCGTGACGAACGCGAAACGCTCGGCATTCGCGCGCTTTTGAACCTCGGGCACACCTTTGGTCACGCGATCGAAACAGAGCTGGGTTACGGCGCCTGGGTGCACGGCGAAGCGGTAGCGACGGGTTGCGTACTCGCGGCGCAGTTGTCATGCGAATTGGGGTATTTGCACGCGGCGGATGTTGATCGCGCAACGCGAATCTTCGCCGCATTCAATCTGCCGGTAAAACCGCCGAAAGTAGAGGCATCGAAGCTCGTGTCGCACATGCAGCGTGACAAGAAAAACGAAGGCGGCGTGGTGACGCTGGTGCTGCTCAAGAGTCTCGGTGAAGCGTATCTGGATCGCTCGCAAACTTCGGCGCATTTGACGGCGTTTCTCGAAAAGCGGATCGCTGCTGCCTGAGATACATGTAACGTGTTCGTGCAGGAGCGGCACTACAACTGCGCTCGTAACTGCTCCGCCGCTTCCCGCATCGCGGGCACAAAACGTTTGATTGCAGCCGTCGGCGTGATCGCCGCCGTTGACATCGATATGCTCAGTGCGCCCACGACTCGGCCCGGCCCGTCCAGCAGTGGCACCGACACGCCACGCAAGCCTATTTCTAGCTGGCTTTCGGTGAGCGCGTAACCCTGCTTTCGTACTTTCATTATCTCGCGCTTTAATTGCAGCTTGTCGACCACAGTGAGCGGGGTGTAGGCAATTAGCTTCACCGTGTTTAGCCACGCGTCGAGCTCCGGTTCTGGCAAAAAGCTCAGGATGAGACGACCACCGGCCAGCGTGTGCGCGGGCAATCGCGTCCCCGGTTCGATGCCAGTGGAGAGCAGTTTTGCAGCGTTGACACGGCAGATGTACACCGCCTCAAATCCTTCCAGGACGCACATATTGGTCGATTCACCGGTCGCTTCGGTCAGTTTTTGCAGCGTCGGTAACACCGTCCGCGGCAGTCGCGATGAAGCTACATAAGACTGGCCCAGTCGCATCACTTTTGGCGTTAACCAAAAGGCCTTGCCGTCCGTGGCCATATAGCCCAGCGCGGTGAGCGTCATCAGGTAGCGGCGCGCTGCGGCACGGCTCAAATCAAGTCGTTGCGCGAGCTCGCTTTGCGTCAGTTTGGGCGTACCATCCTCAAACGCGCATATCACCTCGAGGCCTTTGCGCAGGCCATCAATCATGTCTGCCCTGGACAGTCTCGACAGCTCACCCGAGACTGAAAGTTTCAAGGCGCTGGGCGTGGGCATGATTAGGGTATTCATCGGACGCATAGGCTTGACTCGTGATTTAGTTTATGTTCTATTATCGCACATAAGTTCGATAATCGCACAAATGAGCGGTCAGTGTAGCGAAAAGCAGCATAATTTCAAGGTCAAAATTCTGATTTCCCCCATGATTAACAGCGCGACTACTTCCAATCCTCTGGGTATCGACGGCATTGAATACGTCGAATACGCGACTGTCGAGCCGCAGGCGTTTGGAGCTGCACTGGAGCGGCTCGGCTTTGTCGCGGTCGCCCGCCACCGGTCTCGCGAAATCGTGTTGTATCGATCGGGCGGCATGAACATCATCGTCAATGCCGACCCCGAGGTAGCGGGCCTCAAAGACGAGGGCAACACTGGCCCGCGTCTAAAGGCGTTCGCGTTACGTGTGCGCGATGCGGCCGCAGCCTATGCACATTGCGTTGATAAAGGCGCATGGCCCATTACGCCACGCGTCGGTGCGATGGAGCTCAATATTCCGGCAATCTCCGGCGTTGGCGACAGCGTGATTTATTTTGTGGATCGTTATCAAGAGTTCTCGAACTACGACGTTGACTTCAAAAACTTGACGACAGCAACGGACGCAAATGCATCGATAGTTGGCATGCATTTCTTCGGCATCGTGCAATCGATTGACGAGGCGCGCACCAAGGAATGGGTTGATTTTTACGAGGAACTATTTGGCTTCTCCGTACTGCCCACCGGTCAGTATTTCGGTGTGCTGCCGAAGGGCACGTTGCTCGAAAGCCCGTGCCACAAGTTCTACCTGCAACTGGTCGAACCGCCCGAGCAGGCCGCGATGCTGGCGTGGCAGGAGAAGCTGGCGCGCGTTGGCTTTGGATCGAGCGATATCCCCGCGCTGGTCAGACAATTGACCGAACGTGGCGTGCGATTTGTCGAGAGCGACAGCGTTCACACCAGTGATCGTGGTGCCGTCACCTACCTCGGTGGAACTTCTTTTGAATTTGTCAAGAGCCACGTCGGAGCGGTAAAGTGATTCCGATTTCCGGCACCACGAACGTGTTTCCGGTCATCGGCTGGCCAGTTGAGCAGGTCAAGGCACCAGCGATTTACAACGCGTATTTTGTGAAGCACGATATTGATGCTGTGTGTGTGCCAATGCGTGTTGCGCCGGAACACTACGTCGCGTTTGTACGCAGCTTGATGTCGGCACCGAATGTGGGTGGCATATGCGTGACCATTCCACACAAAGCAGCAACGGTCGGCATCGGCGACCTTGCGACGCGCGAAGCGCTGACAGCGGGTGCGGCGAACACCATTTTTCGAGACGCGCAAGGCCGCATCGTTGCCGATTTGATTGACGGCGAAGGTTTCGTTCGTGCGCTCGATATTACCGCCGGCACAGGTGGTTTTGACTATCGAAAAAGCAGCGCGCTGATCGTCGGCTGCGGTGGTGTCGGCAGCGCGATTGCCGCGTCGCTCGCAGGACGAGGCATCTCGCGCCTGGGCCTGGTTGACGTGGATGCGAATGTGGTGAGTCGTCTTGCGTTGCGCCTCGTGACGCATTACCCATCCATCGAAATCAGCACGCAAGAAACCGACGAATCAGAATTCGACCTGCTGGTCAACGGCACACCGCTTGGCATGAATCCCGGTGACGTGGTGCCGTTCGACGTGGCGCTCGCCAAAGACTCCGCGATCATCGCCGAATGCGGCATGAAGACGGAAATGTCGGAACTGTTGCGCGTAGCACAGGCGCGCGGACTTCGGATACAAAAGGGCAAAGAAATGTTGTTTGAGCAGGCCCCGCTGTACATGGATCGCTTCGGCTGGCCGGGCTCCACCGCTGATCAATTTCGCACGCTGGGGGTGCTGTGAATCTTGGCAATTTTTCGCTGGACACGATCACGATGGCAGGTTCGCTGGAGAGCAAGCTGGACGCTGCAGCATCGGCCGGTTTCACGCAAATTACACTGTGGGCGAAAGACCTTGTAGGTCATCCTGACGGCTACGAAGCTGCGCTCAACGAAGTGCGGTTGTCGGGCCTACGCGTGAATGCCATTCAAGTCATGCGCGACTACGAAGGGCTGTCCGGCCCGCTGCATCGATACAAAATTGAGACCGTGAAAACGATGCTCAAACTATGCGAGGCCGTCGGTGCCGAACGTTTGCTGATTTGCTCGTCGACCTCGCCCCATGCCTCCGGCAATATTGATCACATTGCGGCCGACTTGCGCAAGGTGGCGATGCTCGCCACGCCACTGGGTTTGCGGGTGGGTTTTGAGGCCTTGTCTTGGGGCAGACACGTCAATGATTTTGCGCTTTCCTGGGAAATCGTGCAGTTGGCCGATCGCGCCAATCTGGGCGTGTGCATTGATTCGTTTCACGTGCTCGCCAATTGCAGTTTGAATAGCACCAACTTCGATGCGCTGGCGACCATTCCCGGCGAACGAATAGCCTTCGTACAGCTTTCGGATTTTATGTGGAACGCGGTACGCACGCCGGAGGATCGTATCGAAACCGCGCGTCATCTGCGTGTGTTTCCGGGCGAAGGCGTACATAGCGCCGAGCTGTCGCGAATGATCCGCATGATTGATCAGTCGGGCTATCGCGGCGACTGGAGCTTTGAAGTTTTCAACGACGATTATGTGCAGATGCCAAGCGAGACGGTAGCGTTGCGTGCGCGCGACTCGGCCATGTGGGTGGCGGCGCAAAGCGAGCGGCGCAGCCTGCCGAGGACAGTCAACAGGGCGATGCATCGCTAAAACGCGGCAGGCAGAGCAGGCATAGCAGGGACAAGAAAGAGGACGGGATGACAGATTTTTTGCAGCTCTTGCTGAGCGGTGTGGCCACGGGCGCCATCTACGCGATGGCTGCGCTGGGATTCACGCTGCTATGGCAAGCCGCTGGCACCATCAACTTCGCGCAGGGCGAGTTTGTCATGCTGCCGGCGTTTGCGATGTTGATTGGCATGTCCTTCGGTTTGCCGTTGTGGGCGTCGTTTATCGTCGCCGTTGCCCTGTCGATTCTGGTGCTCGGTGCGGCGTTCAAAAGCTGGATCGTTGACCCGATGCGTGGCAGTGGAGTTGTTGCCGCGGTCGTGGCAACACTGGGTCTGTCCATCGGCCTCAAGTCCTTCGTGAAGGCGAGCTACAGCGCGGAACCGCATCCCTTCCCCAGTATTTTCGGTGATGAGGTGTTCAGGCTGGCGGGTGTTACGGTGTCTTACAGCGACGTCGGTGCGCTCGTTTTTGCCGGTCTGATGGTGCTTGGCTTGCAGATGTTTTTGAACAAGACGATCACGGGTCGCGCGATGCAGGCCGTCGCGCAAAACACGTTCTCGGCGGAAGCTTTGGGCATCAACGTCAAGCGCATGATTTTCTACACGTTTGCGATCAACGCGATTCTGGTGGCGGTCACGGCCGTGCTCATCACGCCAACCTACCTTGCCAAATTCGACATGGGTGACAACATCGGTCTGAAAGCTTTCTTCGCGGCGATCATCGGCGGTTTTAACAATTCACGAGGCGCGTTGCTGGGCGGAATTCTGGTGGGCGTGCTCGAAAATCTTGCCGGTGCTTATCTGACTCCGGCTTACAAAGATGGCGTTGCACTGGTGTTGTTTTTGGCGGTGATTCTGCTCAAACCCGACGGGCTGTTAGGCACCCCGCAGGAGCGGAAAGTATGAAGAGCACGAAGCTACTTTGCAAGCAGCATATAGCCTTTCTGGGACTGGCGCTGATCGCGATGTGTTTAGCGCCCATGTTCTTGAAGACCTATGGCCTGTATCTGCTTTCACTCTGGCTTGTGTATGTCGTTGCTGCGATGGGCTTGAACCTCACGGTCGGCTATGCGGGATTGAAATCGTTGTGTCATGCGGGCTTTATGGGCGTTGGGGCGTACACCGTGGCGATCATGATGAAAGCAGGAATCTCGTTCTGGCTTGCATCGCCGGCGGCAATCGTGATCTGTTTTGTGCTCGGACTGG
>JANXNO010000354.1 GCA_025354075.1 Burkholderiales bacterium
GCCTGGCCGAGTGGCAAGCGATGCTGAACGTAAACCTGATAGGTGCAGCGAACTATTGCCGCGCCGCCTTGCCATCGCTGCGCGCCTCAGGCCACGGCAGCATCGTCAACGTCTCATCCTGCTACGCCGTCACAGGACGCAAAAACATGGGCCTGTACGACGCGACCAAGGCGGGCCTGCTCGCGCTCACCCGCACGCTGGCGCATGAGGAGGCCGGGCACGGCATCCGCGTCAACGCGATCTGCCCCGGCTCCACGCTCACCGATTTTCACGTCAACAAAGCACGCGCCGCTGGCAAAGCCGTCGAGCAGTTGAAGACCGAGCGACACAGCACGTCGCTTCTCGGGCGCTGGGCCACGCCGATGGAGATTGCGCTGCCCGTGCTGTGGCTCGCCAGTGACGAAGCCTCGTTCATTACCGGCACCACGTTGATGGTGGATGGTGGTTTGCACGTGATGTAGTCGAGAAATTCTCTTACAGCTTTAGGCTGTAACGCCCATTTAATATGGGCTAAAGACGGATTTATGCATAAAGCCGACTTTATGCTTAAACATCCGCCTAGCCCAGATTAGTTGGGGCTTTCAGGCTGAAGCTACTAGACTTCAGACGGTCCGTCACTTCACCCGAACAAACCGCTGCGCGCGTTTTCCGGTATCCACTTCGGACGTGTAGACGCTGCCCTGGGAATCAATCGCGATGTTGTGTACCCAGTGGAAATCGCCCGCTTGACGCCCCGGTCGACCAAAGCTGCCGATCACTTCGCCGGTTTCGCGTACTGTGATGCGCACTTCGTTGTTGGTGCCATCGGCGATCAGCAAATACTTTTGCGCCGGATCTTCTGAGGGCACCAGATCCCACACCGAGCCTGATCCACGGGTGCCCGGTTCGAACACAAACTGACGCACAAATTCACCGCCCTTTTTGAACACCTGCAAACGATTGTTCATGCGGTCACACACGTAGACTAAATTGTCTTTGGTGATTCGCACGCAATGCACAGGGTTGGCGAACTGCGGCGACTCCGGGTTGTAGTCGGGAATCTTCGCGTCGTCAGGCCGCTTGCCGTACGCACCCCAATGCCGTTTGTACGCACCGGTTGAGGCGTCGAACACGATCACGCGCTTGTTGCCATAGCCGTCGGCCACATAGAGTTCATTCGGCCCAGCATCCAGCTCCATGTGCGCGGGACGCCCGAGCTGAACTTCCGAATTGCTGCCCAGGCTCGCGCCCGGTTTGCCGATCTGCATCAAAAATTTGCCGTCAGCAGTGAACTTGAGCAGCATGTGATCGGTGTTTGCGTTGCCGCCGATCCATACGTTGCCTTTTGGATCCACATAAATGCCATGCTCATTGGCAGGCCAGTCATAGCCGTCACCCTTGCCGCCCCACGATTGCAGCAAGTTGCCCTGACGGTCAAACTGCAACACCGGCGGCGCAGCCACACAGCAGTTAGAGCGCTTCGGGCTCAAGCCAGCGCCCCGCTCATCGTCTGTCAACGACAAGGGCCGGTGAATCATCCAGATGCTGCCATCGCCAGACGTCGCAATGCCCGCCACCTGGCCCA
>JANXNO010000378.1 GCA_025354075.1 Burkholderiales bacterium
TGGGTGGCCCTTGCGGGCGCCTATTTGCTGGCAATTTACCGCGGTGTACCCATACAGAACTCTGTGCTTGATGGGTTGGCAAATGCTTCGCTGATCAACTGGTTTGCGCCGGCCGCGTCGCCGCCGTGGCTTATTGTGAGCTGGTCCCTGCAGGTTGAGTGGATCTTCTACCTGGTCATGCCATTGGTCGCCCTCCTTTTGAGGCCAATCCCCGAGAAACGTCGGATCACTACGCTCTGGCTGGTGACACTGCTACTCGTGATCGCTCTCAAGGGAATTGGCGAACGTCATTTCGCCTACCCTGTTTACTTCGCGATAGGCATCACGCTCTCGTTAACACCTGAAACGCAAGCCGCGCGCTTCGCGCGACGCATGCCGCTTGCGCTGGGGATCACATCCATTTTTTTAATGCAGCTCACGTATGCTTTTCTGGAGCCCATAGGCGCACCCAAGCCTGCGTGGCATGTCACATGGTTTGACGCCTTCGCAGGTGCGTTTGCAGTCTGCGGCGGACTGGTATTTGTCAAATGCGCGCTAGAGCCTCCCAGATGGCTAGTGAGTGACTGGCTGCAATGGCTAGGCAAGCACTCGTATTCGTTTTATCTTTGGCACCTATCAGTCCTCATTCTTGTTTTTCATTGGGCCAACAACTCCGAAATTCACGCACTATTGCAGCAAGCAAACTGGGGGCTTAGGTGGCTCCTGCTTATAGGTGTTAGCTTGGTCGTAACCATCGCAGCATCTGCGGTCTCGTATCGAGTGTTCGAAGCCCCTTACTTTGCCGCCCGTAGTCATGGGCGTTGAGTGGCGTTAGTCGGGACACAGGTCGCGCTGGCTGCGATCTGGATGATGGCGGTCGTGCTTTACGCCGCGATTGCCGGGCAGCTTACGCCGCGTCTTGTTTTTGCATTATGCATAGTGGTATCGAGCCAATCGCTGCTGGCAATTGGCATTTGTAAAAAAATACTGTCGCAATCCGTGTCCGAGTGGCCGGGTGTGGGTGCCGCTGCCAATCTCCTGTCGTGGCTACTAATTTCGCTTCTTACGCTCTTCGCTGCTTTTTTTTCCATCGCGATCAGTGTTGGCGTCGCCTTGCTGCTTGGCCTATGGTTTGTGGCAAATTCTGATGTGCGCGACGTTGCCCATGCTGAATCACGGCAATGGAATACCAGTACTGCACTCGCCGCCGCGTTTGGCGCGCTCGTTGCCTTGTACTCTGCCTATCCGGCGCTCACAGCTTCTGGTGTTGGCTATTCGGCATATGACCACGCTATCTGGATTGATGCTCCGTTCCACGCAAGCTATGTCTCGGCACTATCGCACGCGCTGTCAGGCGTCGAATATGTAGACATTCATGGCCGGGGCCTGCCCTCTCAGCCTTATCATTTTGCAGCTTACGCGGTAGCGGCGCTGGTAAAGTCGCTATCAGGAGTGGATGCGCTGCCACTGACACAGATATTCACAGCTTGGAGTGGAATATGGCTATCACTGGCGATTTATGCCGTAGCCGCTTGTTTCACATCCAAGCCTCTGGTGGCGGCCGGATCAGCGGCGATGGTGCTCGCGTTACCCGACCTGGGCTTGGTTTCAATCGGACATCCTGCGTTTGGGTTTCATTGGCTGTTGCAGGTCGCCAGCGCTTCATCTGCAGGCTTGGCGTGCGCACTTGTGTCGTGCGCGCTGATGATTCACGCTTGCAGACAACGCAGCGCGTGGCTGGTCATCGTCGCTTGGCTGGTTGCACTCGCGGTGGTTGCCTTCAAGGCGCAGCTTTTCGTGATCATCGCGACACCGTTATTTGTATATCCAGCCCTCGCTATAGCGGGGTTACGCCCGATGATGCGGTTGCTGCTGGTATTGACCGCATTGGCCTTCGTCGCAGTGGTTACCCGGCTTGCTAGCGAAAGTGCAGCGCTGCCGTTGGTGCGGCTCGATTTTTCCTCGAACGTTGACTGGCTGCGGGCTGTTGCACCAATGGCGCCGCATTGGCTGCAGCACATATTGGTAGCAGCTGCGAACAGCTCAGCATGGATAGCAACCGCCGTGACACTGGTCGCGAATTTCTACTTGTCATATGCGTTGTGGGCAACGTTGGCGGTAACCGTGGGTGTCCTGTTATCCCGGCAGCGAACACCCAAAATTAGCGCACCGCTGTTGTGGCTTGTAGGTGCCTATCTGGTGCTAGCGGTTGGCCTGGCCGCAGACAACCGTAATGCGACAGGCGGGCCGTTGGAGATTGCCTTGCAAGGGCAAGTGTGGGGTTACGCCTGCTTTGGGTTGGCGGCAGCGCTGGTAACGCTGGAACGGGCATACACCCGCTGGGGACATTGCGCAATCACCGCTGGCGTCGCGGTGGCACTCTTCGCTTTCACTTGTACGTTGTCGCTGAATCGCCCGTTGCAGCGAGTTGCACCGATTCCTACCGCGTCGTTTAGTTCTGCGCCCAGCCCCAATGACGTAATGACCTTGCGCGAAATTACGACACCTGGCTGCGACACGTTGTTTGTTGCTGATGGTGATCGCTACATGATCTGGCAGGCGGCGCTTGAACGTCCGATCTGGGTTGCGGACTATGCACTAAACCCCAAACACCGTCCTGAAGTAGCCGCCAGACTTGCCGAGTGGCAAAACCGCGATATCCCTATCGAAGACTGGCTTCGAGTACGAGGTATTACGCTCTATGTACTTCCGGCTTCTGAGTCAGTTCAAATGCGTGACGTGCCGCAGCAGGCTCCATTCATTGCAAATTCACATTTCCGGGCGTGGCGGATTCCACGATCTCATCCGTGTCGGGATCACTAGCCGGAAATACGGCAGCGGAGGCCGTCAGAGTGGGTGTGGGATTTGAGAATTATTCCTCCGATGCTCGCCAGATGATCGGTCTAGACGACTAGCTGGCGGGTGCGACCTTTGCGCACGATTGCAATCTCACCACACTATGCGCGTGCGGAATATCACCACAATCTACAGGTGTCATAACTGCGCTCTGAACGCACGCTGATCGCGCAGCGCCAGCAGCGCGGCGCTCACACAGGCAATAGTTGGCCAAAGCGCATAGCGCAGATCTGACGTAGGTGTAAGAACAAAAAGCGGGAGCAGATACAGCATTCCACTCAACCACACATAAACAGACGGTGTCATTGCCGCGCATAGCAAGGCTCTGTGTTCCCGTGACGCGCGTCTAAGCCAGATAGATCGCGCCAAAAAAATCGTTGCACAACCCATCCATACAATCGGAGATGTCCACCACTGTGGCTTCAGCCACTCGATCCACTGGCGAGCAAAACGTAGGGCCTCAGGATTTGCAAATTCAACGCGTGGATTGTCCTTGAACTGCACGTGGCCCGGGTCGTCAGCACTGCCATCTCGCTCGACACCTCGCTTCGGGCCTAGCATCTTGAGAAATACATGGCTTCTATGTTTCAGATACGCCAATGGATGGTGCGTAACCGCGCGCACCCACGCAGCAATCAAGTCGCTTTTTTGTTCCGCACTGAGCCCAACAGTCGCGTTAACCCATTGCGCACGACTTTTTACGTACAAAGTCACGGCGTTGACACGATCAAAACTTTGTTCAAGGTCATCCACCGTTGTGTCGGCGCTGATCGACTTTGGCAAGAGAACTTGCCGGGACGACACAGAGAGTGCTTGTAGGTCCCAGATCAAGGTAATCGCCCACGTGTCGGCATGCACCTTCGATACCCAACGTGGCACAGTGGCGTATATCGTTATGGCGACAGCAAACAACAACCCCGCCGTCAGCGCGGTGAACCGGTTAGATCTGTTGCGCACGGCACTTGCATGGTCTGGATTTATGGCGAAAACAGGGAAATGGAGCCGCCATTTCGAGGCAGCCCACCAACATAGCGGCGGTAAGGCGAACCATGCGTTATGTCGAAGCAGCGTGCATCCGATCAGGATGAGTGCGGCGATAGCAACGACCCATCGCGAGCCTGCGTCAGACATTCGCAAACTCGTAGACGCATCCAGCAGCACGCATGCCGAAAGCAACCAAACCGCCAGGGCAACATCAGCCCAAACATGCGGAAGACAGACCGCAACAACCGGAAAGACGCAGAGCACACCAAGCGCCAGCGTCTGCTCGAAAAATTTCGGTTGTTGCGCCACCATGTAGGCTGCACAAGCCCAATACAGCGCGCAGTGTAATAAGTACAACGCGGTCGGCGCTGTGTTGCTAAACCGTGCAAACGCCTGCAATATAAAAACGATTCCGGGCGGCCAAAGCGTCGTGATCTCACCACTTCTTGCCTGCCACCATTGATATGCAGAATCATGGCTCAAGTAACCTGGATAGAAAGACGTGATCTGCACGATGGCGAACGCGCAGATCACGACAGATATCCAAATGATCGCGCTCCTCTGAGTTGACAATTTAGGCAGTGGCATATCTTGACTCATTTATTGAGGCTCGGTCGTGCGCTGTCATTTGCTAACGCATACTACATGGTGTGCCTTCGGAACTCAGTTTCCAACAAGCGCTCCCAGTTACGCGTGAACTGGGCCGTGTTGAACAGATCAAAGTTGCCGTCGGGACTGCGCAAGTGTAGTTTTGCCGCCCGCAATTGACCCGGGTCGCGCAGCAATTCAGCGAGCCGACGGTCATAGTCAGCGATGTTGTTCGTGATGAACGTTGGTAACCGAACTGCGTTCA
>JANXNO010000385.1 GCA_025354075.1 Burkholderiales bacterium
CACGCCCCCATGGATAACTCGAACTGTCCCATCAACCCTTCAGTGAATCCACCTTAGCAATACCCACCCACTGTCTTAACAAGAGGGGCCACTTCTCAACACCCGCAAGCCCAGCTTGTCCGTAGGCATCGTTTTGATGAAACACCGCAATACGCGTCAGCCCTTCGGCCGTGAGTTGTTTGACGATGAGTTCGGTTTCGTCAAAGTAACTGGCACGCACATTGAAGATGTAGCGATTGAACGGCGCGCGAAGCAGCTCAGCCCCCGTGAACGCACCAAAGAACGGCACTTTGGCGGTGGTCGCGAGCGGAATCGAGGCGGCGGCGGTCGGCGTGCCGACATAGCCGAACAACGCGTGGACATCGTCATCGATCAGCTTTCGCGTGTTCGTCTCGGCTCGCGCGGGCTCATAGCCGTCGTCCAGCGTCTTCAGCACGATATTGCGACCGCGAATGCCGCCCGTTGCGTTGATATCGTCGAAGTAGAGCTGCGCGCCAAGCTGCATCTCGCGACCCAGCTCGGCAGCGGGGCCGCTGAGCGCCACCGATTGACCGAGCACGATGTCCTGCTGCGCGAGCACTGGCGTCGCGGCGGCGGCAACCGTGACCAACAGCGTTGACAGGGTGCGAATGATTTTGGTACGTGTGAATAACGCGAATTTGCGTGATTGCGGCGCGCAGAATGCGGTGCGCGCGCGCGAAGCCCCAGTAGATGTGCTGCTCATGATGTTCCGTCTTTTAATTTTTGCGATCAAGCCATCGGCAACAATCCCGCAGAACGTACACCCCCTCGTGTCGATCAGCGTCCGTTGCACCTGACGGCTAAGCGCGATGACAATAACATATTCCTTACCATAATAGTTGATATGCCTGCTTGTTGGGGCTCAATATCTGATTTCGCCCTTCTATTGAGCACAGTTAATTCCACAAAAGTCGACGCATTGTGGTTATCAGGCCCAAACGAGACGTTAAAGCCGCCGATATCGACGTTGCGAAGGCTGTGCAGCGCCGTTATCAGCGCTTCACTCGACGCATCACCTCCGCGTCGCAGCGCTTCGACGAACACTTTGGCCGCGATGTAGCCCTCAAGGCTCGTGTACGAAAAGTCGGTCACGCCCGCTGCTTTCAGCGCCTTTTGATATTCAACGATGACTGGAAACTTGTTCGCGGTTGGCGGTGGCATAACCTGCGAAATCATTACACCGTCGGCATCCGCCCCTAGCGCTTTGGCCAGCGGTTTGGTGCCGACAAAACTCACGTTAACGAAGCGCGTCGGCAGGTCTTTGGCTTTGATCTGTTTGATGAATTCGGCGCACGAACTGTACGCGCTGACCATGATGATCACCTCGGGTTTCGCCGCAAGCATCGCAGCCACTGCCGCTGCAACATCGGTCGAATTGCGCTCAACGGTTGCTTTGGTCACGACCTGATGTTGGCGCTTGGTCAGCGCGCGCTCCACGCCCGCCAAACCTGCTTGTCCGTACGAATCGTTTTGATGAAACACGGCAATTCGCGTGACGCCGCCCTGCGTCATTTGCCGAACGATGGCCTCGGTTTCGTCGAAGTAACTGGCGCGCACATTGAACACGTAACGGTTCATCGGGGTGCGCAACAATTCTGCACCTGTGAACCCGCCAAAGAACGGCACTTTCGCCTTGCTCGCAACAGGAATCGACGCGGCGCTGGTCGGCGTGCCCACGTAGCCGAACAGCGCGAGCACATCGCCGTCTTCCACGAATTTTTTGGTGTTGGCCTCGGCACGTGGCGGCTCATAACCATCATCCAGCGTGCGCAAAACAATCTTTATGCCGCGAACGCCGCCTGCAGCGTTCACGGCATCAAAGTACGTCTTGGCACCCAGTTGCATTTCTTTGCCCAGCTCTTGCGCGGGGCCGGTTAAGGCGACCGATTGACCGAGCACGATGTCTTGTGCGAACGTCGGTGCGGTTTGGCTCAACAGCAACGCTGTCGCCAGCAAAAAAATACGATACATGGGATAGCGCTCTCAGGTTCCGAACGGCCAGGTGCCGACATTTCGGTCTGGAGATTCCGGTCAATGTTGAAATTCTCACCGAGATAGCGCCAACCTGTACGGTTGTTCACGCAAAAACTATGACGCTGTCGTAAGTGATATCGTAGACTCGCGATGCTCTGGGAGAGTCAAAACCCGCATTTCTCGCGAAAAAGCGCGATTTGGCGTGATTCGGCAATTTCCGACGCAAATCAGGAAGCAGAGCGTGCGAGATCTACCGTATCGGCGCACCTGAAGGTGATATCGCCGACGGTCAATTTCGCCCGCAGGCAACTACACGATCAGGCGCGCCTCGTCAGCCGGGAACGCGAGGCGAATCGCGCTGCCAACGGGATGCGGCGCGCGCTCTTTCGGCAGGAACACGAACAGGTCGCCTGCGGACGTGGTGACGACAAGTTCGACGCCTTTGCCGATGAAAGCGGACTTCTGCACGACGCCCTCAATGGCGGGGCTTACCGCCGCATCGGTGGTCACTTCAAACACGTCGGGGCGCAAGGCGATTTTGGCTTCGCCGACCGTCGCTGCATCGGTTTTGATGTCGAATCGCGAGTCGCCAAGCGTGAGCGTGGCGGTGCCATTTTCAAACGACACGACCTGCCCTTTGGTCACGTTCGCTTCCGACAAAAAGTCAGCGACGAAGGCTGTGCGTGGTTGGAAGAAAAGCTGGTTTGCGGTACCTGCTTCGGCGATGTGGCCGCGATCCATGACGATGATGTGATCGGACACCGCCATCGCTTCTTCGCGATCATGCGTCACGTAGACGCAGGTGATTTTCAGGCGCTGTTGCAGCTCGCGAATCTCTTCACGAACGTGACGTCGCAGCTTGGTATCGAGGTTAGACAACGGCTCATCGAACAACAGCACCGCAGGCTCCAGCACCAGCGCACGGGCGATGGCAACGCGTTGCTGCTGGCCGCCAGAGAGCTCAGACGGCAGGCGATTTTCGTAGCCCGTGAGGCCGATCAACTTCAACACGTCGTTAACCTTGGCCGCCACTTGAGGTTTTTTCATGCCTTGCACCGTCGGGCCGTAGCCGACGTTTTCCATCACACTCATGTGCGGAAACAGCGCATAGCTCTGGAACACCAGCGACACATTGCGTTGCGCAGCGGACTTGGCAGTGACATCTTTTCCGCCGAGCAGAATCTGCCCCGAATTGGGCAGTTCAAGACCCGCAACCATGCGCAGCGTCGTCGTTTTGCCACAGCCCGATGGGCCGAGCAACGTGACGAGTTCACCGTCTTCAATGCGGAAGCTGATTCCTTTTACCGCTGGCTCGCCGGTGCCGTAATCCTTGACGACGT
>JANXNO010000438.1 GCA_025354075.1 Burkholderiales bacterium
GGCGCAACTCTGTTTGCCGCTCATCAAGGCAATGGCCTCTATCGTGGCAGCCGAACAGGCCATGCATTTGAAGGGGCGCGTGGTCGACAGTCGCTTCCGGGTGACGATGACCATGCCCGTGAACAACTACGACACAGCCGCACTTGCGCCGCTGACCGCCGCTGTCAATGCGGCAAAACAGGTGCTAGCGGCGACCTGCGGGCCCGCCGCAACTCTGCAAGACTATTCTGCCAATCAGCATTTGCACATCAACATTGAGGTTCCCTATGCCCCGAGCGCTAATCGCTGAAGACGAACCGCTGCTGCGCGAAGAACTGATCGAGCTGCTCGCCCAGGTCTGGCCGCAACTGGAAATCTGTGCCGCGGTGGCCGATGGCAGCAGCGCGCTTGAAGCCATCGCAACGAAACGACCGGATGTCGCATTTCTCGATGTTGAAATGCCTGGCCTCTCCGGGGTTGAGGTGGCACGACAGCTGCCGCGCCCCTGTCACCTCGCGTTCATCACGGCCTACGATCATTACGCGGTGAGCGCGTTTGAGAGTGGCGCGGTCGACTACGTTCTGAAGCCGATCTCGGCTTCTCGGTTGTCGACAACGGTGTCCCGATTGCGGCAGCGTCTGGCGCAGCCACCGGTCGATCTCGAAAGTCTGCTTGAGCAGATTGCGCGGCGCGGGCATGCCGCGCGCGAGTACCTTCGCTGGATTAATGTGTCGGTTGGTACCAGTGTGCGTCTGGTGACTGTCGACGAGATTTGTTATTTCCAGGCCGACAATAAATACACCGTATTGATGACTGACAAGGTGGAATCGCTGATCAACATGACGATTCGCGAACTCCTCGATGCGCTCGATCCGCATGTGTTCTGGCAGATTCATCGCTCGACTCTCGTTAATGTCAACGCAATTTCGGACGTTAAACGCGATCTGCGCGGCCGCCTTTCGGTTAAGCTCAAAACGCGACCCGAGGCGCTGGCCGTGAGTCAGCCGTATGCCAGCCGATTTCGACACATGTAAGTCACCGTGTCCAGCCCGATTTTATGGAGTTTCGAGCACGCAGACACCCGCTTTTGCCATTTACCCAAGGAGGAACACCATGCAATCTGCCCCCGTTAATCGTCGCCAGATACTCGCTTTTCTTTCACTGCTGGGCGTCTCTGAGTCAAGTCTGCGAGCGCAGGACGCTACTAAAATTGATCCAAAGAGCTATCGAGTTGCTTTTGAAAATGACAAGGTGCGAGTCCTCGAATTTCGCGCCAGGCCGGGAACCGGCATCTGTGGTGTCGGCAGGCACAGTCATCCGGAGCACCTCACCATTGTTCTCACCGATGCCAAAGCGCGGGTGACGCTGGAAAATGGCAAGCAACTTATCGCAGAAAACAAGGCCGGTGATATTTTCTGGTCACCCGCCGAAACGCACAGCGTTGAAAATGACGGCAAGGCAGACGTGCACACCTACATCGTCGAGATCAAGGAAACGAAGAGCAAATCAGCATGAACATTTTCCGCTTGCCCCATCTTTCAGCTTGCCTGTATGAGTCGGACGTATGGTTATCACGTGGCCAATGGATTGCGCTACTCTCGGCCAGCAACAGTTGCTAGCGCGCATCTTGACGCAACCGATGCATCGGGCGCATCAAATAATCCTGTTGTCGCCGTTCAGAAAAACGCGTCGATCACACGCCTGTAGATCTGGGACGACACGCGGCGCGCGCACCCCGGACTTCGCCAACGCGACGAACTGTCTGTGTTTGCATGAGGCGATATTGACCAATTTATCTAGATGGGTCGTTCCATGAGTAGCATGCAACTGATAATCAATGCTCGGACATCGGCCCGAGGTTGGGCGCACCGGTTGATCGGTTGTTGCTTTCTGACGGCGTTGCTTTTGTTAAGCCAGTCAGCGCAAGCGTTCATTCCAGCCAGCGAGCGTCAAGTATTGCTTGATCTGTACAACGGCACGAACGGGCCGGGTTGGACCACTAAAACCAATTGGAACGGTAAACCCCGAACGGAATGCGGCTGGTTCGGCGTTGCCTGCGATGCTGCTGGTAACCATGTCACCCAGATTCGTTTGAACAGCAACAATCTCGTTGGCACGTTGCCCGCTAGCCTCAACAGCCTTACCGCGTTGCAAATTTTCCTTCTCAACAACAACCATTTGACCGGCACCCTACCGCCTTTGACAGGATTGACGGCACTGGAAGCCTTCGAAGTCTTCAATAACCAACTCAGCGGCAGCATGCCCGAACTGATTGGCTTGACCGCTTTGTCCGATTTCCTTGTTTCTGGCAACCAACTTACGGGTGCTGTTCCGGCATTGACGGGTTTGACAGCGCTGGTCACTTTCGATGCGTACAACAATCAACTTAGTGGTGGCCTCCCCGTGTTGACAAATTTAATGGCATTGCGGGCGTTTAGTGTTGACCACAATCACCTCAGCGGCAGCATTCCCGCCCTGACAGGTTTGCCAGTTTTGACCGTGTTCAGCGTCAGCAATAACCAATTGACTGGCCGAATTCCCGTGCTCGCAGGGTCGCCACAGTTAAAGTATGTTTATCTCAGCAACAACAACCTGATAGGTAATATCCCCGAACTAAATGCATTAGCGTATTTGTTCATATTCACAGTCGATCATAACCAGCTCACCGGCAGCATTCCCTCCTTTTCGGGGCTGACGGCGTTGCAGAGTTTCTACGCGAACGACAACCAACTTACCGGCAATGCGCCAGACCTTAGCAGTGGGGTTCGATTGGGTATTTCGTATTCTGGTCTCTGTCCCAACCTTTTGAACCCCAGCACCGGCACTTGCAACGACGCGGCTTGGAATACAGCCACAGGCGTAATCCTCTGGTCGAGGGACTGCACCGTAGGCCACACCGTCGGCGGCACCATTGACAGCCTCACGGCTAAAGGCCTGATATTGCTGCTCAGCCCCACGGGGCAAACCATTAGTCCTGTCGCCCTTGCCTCAGGCTTCAGATTTGCTGCGCCACTCAGCAACGGCACGGCCTACAACGTTATGGTGCAAACCCAACCGGGCGGTCTCACCTGCACGGTGAGTAATGGCGCGGGGACGATGGGGACTAGCGATATTTCAAGCGTAAGCGTTAGTTGCGCTGCGCCTAGCTTTGCCGTCACTGGCGTCGTCAGTCCGGGAGCGGGCGGTACTGTTTCGTGTACCAGCCCAATCCTTACGGGTAACACCAGCACTTGCACGGTTACGGTCAATACCGGATATTTCATCTCCAGCATTAGCGGTTGCGGTGGGGTAGCCGGTAGTGCGTCGCCTTACACCACAGGAACAATAAGCGCCGATTGCTCGGTTGCTGTGAGTTTCGGTCCGACCTGCCTTGACATCGATGGCGACGGTCAGGTGAGCGCTGCCCGTGATGGTGAGTTGATATTGCGCTACCTCGCCGGCTTCACCGATAACTCGCTTACACAGGGAATCGAAACTGCCGGTGCCACCCGCACTACCCCGGACGCGCTGAGCGCGTACATGGCAGCGCAAGTGGGCAACTACAGTTTGTATGGCCCCACCGTCGTACCAACGGCGACGCGCGAGGGCTTGATTTTGCTGCGGCTGATGCGGGGCGCGCCTGATGCGGGCCTACTCGGCGGCATCGATCCACCGCCCCCAGCGCTGCCGGCCGCGCAAATTCGCGCACTGATGTACAGCCGCTGCGGGAGCGCGTTTTAAGACTACGTGGAGAGGCTGCTAATAGCGCGCCGCTTTGGCTGAACATTCGCTTGGATAAAGCCGCATTCGCGCGGCCCACTCCGAATGATGCTGCGCTTAAAGTGGTTTCTCGCCCGTTGATCTACAACGCTTGGTCGCACGGCGCTCACTGGATTAGCTTGATCTTCAGCGGCGACGCAGGCTTGAGAGGAACTTTGGTGTGCGACGCATAGCGCGCTCCGGCACGCCGAGTTCACAGAAACGGGTCGCAATGCGATTTGAGGGCTCCGCGAGGGTTACAGCTTTTTGCCGAAATGATTATTTTGTTTGGGCTTCGCCGCATAAATAAGAAAAGTCGATAAATTGATAAAGCAGCCATCAGTCGAATAAAGAGGGTCGTTTCTCAAGAAAGTTGTAAGACGGGCTTAGGGTTTGATACTTGTGGGCTTCGCCACGATTAAGCCACGTTTTGCCAGCAACGCATCGATGCGCGCCATCGCGTCTTCCCGGGCCTTCGGATCGGGTGCCACGGTCACTCCCTTTTCCTTGTTCACCCCGTTCGGTACTTCGCTGCGCACGCGGTGCTTGCCTGCCGGATTATCAAAGTCGTGATGCGCACCGGGGTAGAGCGTGATGCTTACGGGTTGATCGTTGTTCTTGAGGCGTGCAGCAAACGCAGCGCACGGCGCGGCGGGCGTCCAGTCGTCAGCGTCGCCCATGAGTATCGTCAGCGGCGACGAGATTTTTTGCGGCGCATTGTCTTTGGCGAACGGTGAGCAGCCGGGATAAAACGCAATCGCTTCGGCGAACTTCACGTCGTCGCTGAAGTCGCCGAGCGCTGGCTTATGCGTCAACGTATTGAGTACCGTCGAACCACCGTGTGACCAGCCCCAGAGTACGATTTTGTTCGCGTCAATGCCAGGCTGTTTTTTGAGCCAGGCATGGGTGGCGATCACATCTTCGACACGGTCAATCTGGCGAATCGTGCGCGACTGCATTTTCACGGTGCACACTTCTTCATAGCGCCGCGACGTAAAGCTCTCCGGAAACACCACCGCGATGCCGCGCTCCAGCAGCCAGTCTTTCGCCGCGTTGTGTCGCGCGTTGAGATTGCCCTTTGCGCCCAGCCCGCCGCAACCGTGCAACAGGATCGCTGCTGCACCGCTGGCCTTGCTCGCTTCGGGGGCGAACCATTGCGCGCGAAGCGCTTTGTCTTCACCGAGGTGGGGCGCGGGGATTTTTATGTTTTCGGCGAAAGTGCGCGTGGCAAACAGGCCAAGCAGCGCCAGCACCACGCCTTGTAGGAGCGGCTTCGCCGCGACCCACGACGCGCTTCGGAGCAGGGTCGCGGCACAGCCGCTCCTACAGACGGAGCGGCTCACACCAGCACCGTCTCGCCTTCAGTCGGCAACTCACGCGGTTTGCCATCCATCGTGATGGCCACGTAGGTCAATTCCGCCTCGGTGACGCGCACCACGGTCGTGCCGCGATTTCTCTCGGAGAACACCTCGACGTCCACTGTAATTGAGGTGCGCCCCACGCGCTTGATGGTGGCGTAAAAACTCACCACGTCGCCAATCTGCACCGGCTGCTTGAACACGAACGAATTCACGGCGACGGTTGCGATGCGGCCCTTGGCGCGGCGCACGGCAGGGATGCTGCCCGCTAAATCCACCTGCGACATGATCCAGCCGCCAAAAATATCTCCGTTGGCGTTGCTGTCGGCGGGCATGGGAATCACGCGCAGCGCGAGGGGTTTGTCAGGCAATGTGGTCATGGTCTATCGCGGGTGAAATGATGGCTCAGATTATCGGTGAAGACTGCGGTGACAGAACTGCCGGGAATTTTTCGTCTGCGCAGTCAGTCTAGACTGTGCCCCAGTCGAAACATCGGCATCCGCATTCTTTCTGGAGACCTCTCTTGATCCAAGCTTCAACAAAATTCGCTCGCTGGTTCGCGCTCGTAACCTTAGTCGTCGGCCTGCACGCGCCGCTCTGGGCGCTCTCATTGCCGCAAGGCGTCACCGCGGGCCCGAGCGTGGGCGGCATCTCGGAATATCGTTTGCCGAACGGGCTCAAGGTGCTGCTGTTCCCCGATGCGTCGCAGGCGAAGATTACGGTCAACATCACTTATCTCGTCGGATCACGGCACGAAAACTATGGTCAGACCGGGCAGGCGCATTTGCTGGAGCACATGTTGTTCAAGGGCTCGACCAAGTTCCCCGACGTGAACGCTGAATTCTCCAAACGCGGCGCGCAGATGAACGCCACCCCGCGCACCGACATCACCAACTATTTCGTCACTTTACCGGCGACCGAGGACAACCTCAAATTTGCCATCGAGCTGGAAGCGGATCGCATGGTCAATGCTTTCTTGAAGAAAGAGGATCTCGACAAGGAGTTCACCGTCGTCAGGAATGAGTTCGAGCAGGGCGAAAACGAGCCCGGATCGGTCGCAGCCAAGCGG
>JANXNO010000443.1 GCA_025354075.1 Burkholderiales bacterium
GCACCCGGATTTTTGTTGGCATTTTGTTGGGGCTCGTATTCATCGTCTGCAACAGGCTGTTTTCGTACCTCGCGTTGTTGCATGAATGGCCACCGTTTCTGGGTGCGATTTTGCCGGGCGTCCTCTTCCTGTCAGCCGGGGGCGTGATGCTTTATCGGCTGGAACGACGCTGATTCCATTTTCAGATCAACACGATACATTGATGAGCCCATAAAAAATGGCACCCGAAGGTGCCATTTTTTCGAGCGCGAAGAATTTACTCTGCGGCTGGAACTGCTGCCGCTTGAACCGCAGGAACGATGTTCGCATAACGACGATTTTTCTCGCCTTTGACGCCGAACAACACGGTGCCGGTGACCTTTGCGAACAGCGTGTGGTCCTTGCCCATGCCGACGTTCAAGCCAGGATGAAACTCGGTACCGCGCTGACGCACGATGATGGTGCCCGCGTTGATCAGCTCACCGCCGTAGGACTTGACGCCCAGACGCTTTGATTCTGAATCGCGACCGTTGCGGGTTGATCCGCCGCCTTTTTTATGTGCCATGGTGTCTGACTCCTATTACTTGCGTACGCCGCCGACCAGCTCTTCGGTGAGCTTGTCGAACGCTGCCCAATCACCCGAAGCTGCAAGCGCTGCTTGCTCGGCCCAGGTTGCTGGCTTGGCGAGGTTGAATTTGCTGCCACCGGCTTCGAGCACTTCTTGCACTTTTTCGACAGGGGCTTTGGCCAGCGCATCAAACGTGTCGATGCCAGCACCTTTGAGCAGACCTGCGATCTTGGGGCCAATGCCTTCGATCAGTTCAAGATCATCGCTGCCGTCACGCGCTTTACCGCGCACTTTAGCCGCTTTTTTTGCTGCGGCAGGCTTGGCAGCAACGGGTGCGCCAGAGGCTGCGAGTGCGACCGGAGCGCTGATGACAGGCGCGTCGGCTTTGGCCAGTTCGGTGCCATCGGCACCGAAGATCACCGAGAAGAATACTTCGGTGTAATTCTGGCGATGACCGCCATGACGCTGGTAGTGCTTACGGCGACGCATCTTGAAGATGGTGACCTTTTCGCCGCGACCGTGGGAGACAACCGTTGCGTCGACTTTCGCCCCTGAAACCAGGGGTGCTCCAAACACCACATCCGCGCCCGACCCGACGGCCAGAACTTCGTTAAAGGTGATGGTTGAGCCGACGTCTGCAGGTATCTGTTCTACTTTTAATTTTTGGCCAGCGGAAACACGATACTGCTTCCCGCCGGTTTTTATGACCGCATACATTGTTGACAAACCTTTGATT
>JANXNO010000459.1 GCA_025354075.1 Burkholderiales bacterium
GAATGGCCGTCAGTCGTAGCGCTTGCGGAGCGTCACGCCAACATTTACGCGACGGCGGGCGTTCATCCCGATTACGAAGATATTGACGAGCCGACGGTAGCGTCGTTGCTGGAACGAGCGCAACATGCGAAGGTGAAGGCGATTGGCGAAACCGGGCTCGACTACTACCGGCTAAAGGGCGATCTTGATTGGCAACGAGAACGCTTTCGGACCCACATCCGGGCGGCGCGTGAATGTGGCAAGCCGTTGGTGATCCACACGCGGAGCGCGTCTGACGACACCTTGCGCATCATGCGTGAAGAGCGGGCGGAAGAGGTGGGCGGCGTCATGCATTGCTTCACTGAAACGTGGGACGTCGCCAGCGCGTCCATCGATATGGGTTTCCACATCTCATTTTCAGGTATTGTGAGTTTCAAGACGGCCTCTGACTTACGCGAGGTGGCAAAAAAAGTGCCCCTGACACGCATGCTTATTGAGACCGATTCGCCGTACCTGGCACCGGTTCCTTATCGCGGTCGTCGTAACGAACCGTCGTTCGTTACGTACGTCGCCGCTGCAATCGCTGCGGTTCGTGAGACCGATGCGGAAACGATTGGTCGCGTCACTGGTCAAAATTTCTTTTCCCTGTTTCGAGTCACGCCATGAATAGCTACCTCCGTACCACGCTCGTACTCGGCATTGCATTAGTCGCAGTGGCGGGGACGCCAGCGGCGTCTGCCCAAACCGTCGCCGACTTGATCAAGATGATCGAAATTGAGCGTCCGTCGGAAGTCCGAGGTTTGCTGCTTAAAGGGGTATCGCCCGACTCAGTCGATGAGCGGGGCGATTCTGCGCTGGTGGTTGCGTCTCGTTCGGGCCAGCTGGCTATCGCGCAATTGCTGGTGGAAGCTGGGGCGAAGGTCAATCTGCGCAACGCATGGGGCGACACTGCGCTGATGGTCGCCGCGCTCAATGGCCGTGACAAGGTGGTGCGTTATCTGCGTAGCCGGGGGGGCGATATTAACAACAGCGGGTGGACCGCGCTGCACTATGCCGCGGTTAACGGACACGCCGATGTCGCTAAATACCTGCTTGATCAGGGCGCGAATCCGCTTGCCTCGTCACCCAATGGCGTCACGCCTTTGATGATGGCTACGCGCGAGAACAAGACCGATGTGGTCAAGGTGCTGCTTGAATACGGTGCCGACCCAGCGCAGAAGAACGATAAGGGCGAAACGGCCTACGACTGGGCGGTTCGCGAAGAGCACAAAGCCGTCATTGAATTGCTACGGAAAATCCGCTAGCGGAGTTGCGGCTCAGTTTTTAAGTGCTGCGTCTGCCGACGTAGGCATCGGTGCCGGAGAGGACATTTCCTGGTTCGGCAACACCAATTGTTGTGTTAACGAGATGCCAAGCTTGGGCGTCGCTGCGTTAGCCGCAGGCACCAGGGCACTGATGTCGGGGAAGCCGCCGACAATTCGGCGCGCACCGTTAAAGGCTTTTTGCCAGTAAATGTTGTCCAGGCTAACCACCTGAACTGCACCACCCGAACTGGGCGCATGTATAAAGCGGTTATCGCCGATGTACAGACCCACATGCGAAAACTGGAAGCGACGCGTGTTGAAGAACACCAGATCACCGGGTTGCAGTTTGTCTTTGCTCACCGACTCACCGATGTGGGCTTGCTCTCGCGCACTTCGCGGCAATGACAGCCCGGTCGCCTGCTGAAACACGTACCGAATAAGACCACTGCAATCCAGACCCTGATCCGGCGTGTTGCCGCCAAAACGGTAGTCCACGCCAATTAACGACAGCGCGTAAGTGGTGATCTCGGAGGCCGTGTCTTTAGCTTTGCCGCCAAAGTCGCGCAGACTTTTTTCAGCGCGCAGCAAAGGCGTGGAATCGTCTTTCGGCGCGGCCGATGCCAAGTGCGGCATTACAAGACCCACGACTACGATGACCGCAGTGCATACTGGTCGACGTCCAACCTGGACACCAGAAGCTTTAAACGAAGCATTGTTTTGCGGCATTTCCGAATGTTAATGCAGTGCGCGACGTTGGTGCAAAGCCTATCTGTCGTGCTGCGCTAACATTCAAAGTCAGCTTTGCTACTTACCGCATCCCAACCTCGCCTATGTCAAACGCCACCGCCGCATCCGTCAAGGGCAGTTTAGTTGCCATCGTCACACCCATGCAGGCGGACGGAAAGCTGGATCTGGCAGCGCTCAAACGACTGATTGACTGGCATATCGAGTCTGGCACTGCCGCCATCGTGATCGTAGGAACGACCGGAGAATCCCCGACCGTCGATGTGGATGAGCACGCGCTGCTTATCAAAACCACCGTGGATCATGCGGCGGGCCGCACTAAAGTGATTGCCGGCACCGGCGCCAATTCGACTCAGGAGGCGATCAGCCTCAGCCGCTACGCGATGAGCGTGGGTGCCGACGCCACGCTTTCGGTAGTGCCGTATTACAACAAGCCGACGCAGGAAGGGCTGTATCAGCACTTCAAGGCGATTGCTGAGGCGGTTGATATTCCGATGATCCTCTACAACGTGCCGGGTCGCACGGTAGCGGATATGGCTACTGAAACGACGCTGCGGCTGGCCCAAATTCCTGGCATCGTTGGCATTAAAGACGCGACGGGCGACATCGCGCGCGGCAGTGTTCTGATTCGGAAATTGCGGAACATCCGTCCGGCGTTTGCGGTCTACAGCGGCAACGATGATTCGGCGCTTGCGCTTTTGGCCATGGGCAGTGATGGCGTAATTTCAGTGACGGCGAACGTGGCTCCCAAGGCGATGGCCGACATGTGTCGCCTTGCGCTGGCAGAGGATTTTGTGAAGGCTCGCGCCATCAACGACCAGCTGCTACCACTACATTTCGACTTGTTTGTTGAGGCCAACCCGATTCCCGTGAAATGGGTGCTCGCCCGCATGGGACGCTGTGGTGCGACGGCGCGCTTGCCTATGACCCCGCTAACACCCAAATTTGAGCCCGTGCTGGTGCAGGCCATGCAACACGCAGCGCTGCTGTAAATCTACTTTCAGGATCAGAACCCCCGGTATGAATCAACAATTTAGAACTTCTGTATTGGCTGCTGCCGCCATCCTGGCAACCACCCTCAACGGCTGCAGCACGATCTCCGAGTGGAGCCCATTTGAGGCGAAACGCGTTGAATACAAGTCGGCACAGTCGGGGCCCGCGCTTGAAATTCCTCCAGATCTGACGCCTCCCAAATTTGACGATCGTTACAAAGCGGGAACCGCGACGCTTTCGGGTGTCAACGCGGCCAACCGCTCCGCTGTGTTGTCGGGGGCCGGTGGCGTGTTGCCAGCCGTGTCCGGTATGCGCATTGAACGGGCAGGTTCCGAGCGATGGCTGGTGGTGCCCGGCACAGCTGAGGCAAATTTTCCGCGTGTACGCGAATTCTGGTCAACCATGAATATGAATCTGGTGCTGGACGATTCGCGTATCGGCCTAATGGAAACGGACTGGCAGGAAAATCGCGCGCGCATTCCTCAGGATATCGTCCGGCGTACTTTGGGTAAAGTGTTTGACAGCGTTTATTCCAGCGGTACCCGTGATAAATACCGCACCCGAATTGAGCGCGGTGCCAACAGCACCACAGAGATTTTCATCAGCCATCGTGGCATGGAAGAGATGAACGTGGGTAGTTCGTCTAACCCGATTTTCCGTTGGGAATTCAGAAAACCTGAGCCTGAGTACGAAGCTGAAGTGTTGAACCGCATGATGCAGTACCTTGGCGCGCCGAAGGAAGAAGCGTCGCAAATTGTCAAGGCCGCGCTGGCACCGGCCGCTGTGGCGACTCGTGTCGATCAGTCACAGATCGTTAGGGTGGGAGGCGTCAGCTCGCTATCGATTAACGACAGTTTTGATCGCTCATGGCGCCGTGTAGGTTTGGCACTTGATCGCGTCGGATTTACGGTGGTTGACCGTGATCGTACGCAGGGCACTTATTTCGTTCGGTACGCTGACCCCGAAATGATTGCCAAAA
Source organism: Burkholderiales bacterium (assembly GCA_025354075.1). Classification (GTDB taxonomy): domain Bacteria; phylum Pseudomonadota; class Gammaproteobacteria; order Burkholderiales; family Casimicrobiaceae; genus Casimicrobium. The sequence continues at coordinate 4,000 of JANXNO010000459.1, forward strand.
ACGAGCCAGGCATTCTTGACAAGATGAAATTCTGGACCACGGACACCAAAGAGTCCGTTGAGCAATATCGAATTACCGTGAAAGAAACAGACGGTAAGACCACCGTTGCGGTGCTCGATAAATCCGGTCAGGCAGATGCGACTGTGGTCGGCACTCGCATCGTGACGCTGCTGCACGAGCAGCTGCGCTGATCGGCAGTCGCCTCGCCATGCGCTTCGCTAGTCTGGGAAGCGGCAGCGAGGGCAACGCGCTCGTCGTTCAGGCGGGTGCCAGCACGATCATGATCGATTGTGGTTTTGGCATCAACGAAACCATCCGCCGTTGCGCGCGACTCGGTCTCGCCCCTGAGCGAATTGACGCGGTGGTCATCACACACGAGCACGGTGACCATGTCGGTGGCGCTCCCCGATTCGCGCGGAGATTCGACATTCCGGTCTGGCTCACGTTTGGTACCCTGTCAGCCACCGAATCACGCTGGGACGGATGCACGCTGCGCGGCTTTGATTCGCATGACGCGTTTTTGGTCGGCGACCTTGAAGTGCAGCCATTTCCGGTGCCACACGATGCCCGCGAACCGGCGCAGATGACGGTGTCCGACGGCACGCGACGACTCGGTGTGCTCACCGACGTTGGCGAAACTACGGCCCACATTGAGGCGTCACTGGCCGACTGTGATGCGCTGTTTCTGGAAGCTAATCATTGCGAAGACATGCTCGCACAGTCAGCATATCCGCCGAGCCTTAAAGCGCGAATTTCCGGTCGCTATGGGCATTTGTCCAATCATGCCTCAGCTCAACTGTTGGCCCGGGTCGCCGGTGACCGCCTGCAACGCGTCGTCGCGGCGCACTTGAGCAGGCAGAATAATCGGTCTGATTTGGCGCAGGCGGCATTTGCCACGGCGCTCGGCGCGACCCCGGACGATATTTTTGTCGCTTCGCAGGATGACGGCATTGGCTGGATTGGGCTGGCTTAACTTCGCTCAGCTTGGCTTAGCCTGACTTCGGCTTCGGCGCGGTGTCCACCGATACGGCTTTTCATTGAAACCGTTGCTTTATATAGGCGCAGTGTCCGCTTCGTGCAATAGTCGATATTCAGCGATTATTCAGGCTGGCCCCCGTGGCTACGCCATTTTCAAAAAAAGCTATAGTCATTTTTATGAAACGAGATCATCCGGCCGCCGTTCTTTTTGACATGGACGGGTTGCTGATCGATAGCGAACGCATCGCGCAACAAGTCACGGGCGAAGCCGTCCTACATTTGGGACTTGACCTGCCGGGATCGGTCGCGCTGCGCATGATCGGGTTGGGTCGCGATGCGCTGGAGCGCATGCTGGCCGCCGAGTTGGGGGCCGATTTCCCCTTTGAACGATTCCAGCATGAATGGGAGATGCGCTATCACGAGCGAATCGCCCAGGGTATTCCGGTCAAAGCGGGCGTCACTGAAGCTTTGGCGGCGCTGGCTGCCGCCGGATTGCCCTGTGCAGTAGCCACATCCACCCACACCCAGTTCGCGCGCTACAAGCTGCAACAGGCAGGTTTGCTCACGCATTTTGCAGTGGTCGTCGGGCGCGACGAGGTGCCGCACGGCAAACCCGCACCGGATTTGTACTTGCGCGCCGCGAAGCAACTCGGCATTCCGGCGCACCGTTGCTGGGCTTTTGAAGATTCGCTGCCGGGCCTTACAGCGGCGTTCGCGTCAGGCGCTCGAACGCATTGGATGCCCGATCTGGCGCAAATCGCAGTGCACGAGTTGCCGCTCGGTGTGGAAACTGTGGCCTCGTTACATGATGTTTGTCGCTGGGTGGCTCGCGGCTGATTGACAGAAGTTGCAGGTGCGATAACTATAAAACCAGAGTTCGCGCCAATGCGCCAATGCAAAACCACCAGACGAAAAAAAGCCGGGCGATAAGTCGACCGGCTTTTGATGGTGCGTTAACTGAAACCAGTTATGGCTTCTTCGTTGCATCCTTGGCTGCGTCTTTGGCGGCTTCTACAGCTTTGCCAGCGGCATCCTTAGCTGCATCAACCGATTTGGCTGCTGCTTCTTTGGTCGCTTCAACTGCTTTGCCAGTCGCATCTTTTGCGGCATTTGCGACATCGGCAGTTTTCGCTGCCATGTCTTTGCTTGCGTCCACTGCTTTAGCAGCAGCGTCTTTGGCTGCATCCATTGGAGCGGGTGCAGCAGCGGCGGGAGCCGGAGCTGGAGCAGCGGCAGGAGCCGGCGCAGAAGCTTTTGGTTCTTCTTTTTTGCCGCAAGCGACAAGGCTAAGTGCAGCAAGTGCCGCAACCAGGAGGGTCTTTTTCATTTTGTGTTCCTTACAACGTGAATCGTTAACGAATGTGTGTGCCTTAAGGAGAATCTCCCTCAGTGGAGACCACCCGATGAGCGAAACCGGGATAGAACTGAGCGAGGAGCGAAAGTATATCGAAATCCCGGGGCATGGAAATGCTGGAAATCAGAGTCCCAACGCCTCCGGGAATACCCGTTCGCCGCCTTGTTCCCAAAGTACATGAAATGTATCAGTGTAAGGTATTGATTTTGAAGGGGTTTCAAAGTACAGCGTTCCGGTAGAATGCACCGAATTGGGGCGAAAAAGAAAGTGTTGTCGGTCTGCAACAGCAAAACTGCACGGCGGTAGTGCCCGTGCCTGGCTTTGCACGATCTCGATTCTGTGGCCGATGGTCTTGAGTAAATTGAGCAGTCGCGGCGCTTGCGTCGTCACATAGTTCGCGTTGACGAGCATGATGCGCACGTGCACGTGGTGAGTGAATGTTGCGTGATGTAGCGCTTCACATCTCGCTTTACTGCCCCACTCCTGAAGCTCCAGCGAATGATCAAATACATCGAGCGTGGGCTCGGCACGAGCGATCAAATCGTTGAGCGCGACCGACACATCGGCCCACGAAAGCAGACTGCGAATGATGCTGTGCGGCGCGACTGGCATAACGGTTATCGACGAAGTTGCAGCCAGCCATCACAGTACCAGGCGTACAGTGCGTCGACGGTTTCAACCGCCTGTTTGTCCGACACCCGGGCGTGTCGCACGTCCGCGAATGCGCGCCAGAAAGTTGCGTCACCCTTAATCACGAAAGCCTCGCCGTTGATAAATAGAAATTCATCGTCGTACAAACATAGCGTAGCAGCAGCGAATGCGACGCCTTTACTTAACAGGGCTTTGGCAAATGCCGCCCGCAACATCGGCTCATCCGGCGCGTCGAATACGATCTGTGGTTTGACGTCGGTGGCGAAGCATCCGGCAAACTGCTTGATCGCGCTGCGATCCATTCGCAGTTTTTCAATTGCAGCGAATATTTCGCGCTGATAAATTTTCGGTACGCGAGCTGGGTTGGCCGTTTCCGTCAAATCAGGGTCTTCGAGGCTCCCGGCCAGTTCACTGGTAGCCCCGATCCAGTCGAGGAAGCCGTCGGCGATCTCCTAATGCGTCGGCGCGCGAAAACCGATGGAGTAAGTCGTGCAGAAACCGTCGTTTTGCGTTGCCACACCATCATGCGCAACGTGCGGCGGCAGGTACAGCATGTCGCCCGCCATCAAGTCGAAGGTCTCGCTGGCTTTCAGCTTCTTGAGGATTTTCAGCGGCGCACCAGGATCGAGTTCGAGATCGGTCTGTTCAGAGATTTTCCACTGCCGTGTGCCGGTGCCTTGCAGCAGGAACACATCGTACGAATCAAAATGCGGACCGACACCACCGCCGGGGGCGGCAAGCGAAACCATCACGTCGTCAAGCCGCGCGTAAGGCAGAAAATTGAATCGCCGCAGTAGCGCGTCGGCGGCAGGCACATGCAGATTCAAGCCCTGCACCAGCAAACTCCAGTCGCGCGCAGGCAATGCGGCGAGGCGCTTTTTGGTGAACGGTCCATTCTCCAGCGTCCACGCCTTGCCCTCGCGCAGGATCAGACGCGACTCCGCGTCATCCGAGCAGGCGAGGGCGAACAGCGCTTTGCTGTCGATCAATTCCTCAAACGCCGGCAGCGCGCCGCGTATCAAGCGCCACTGCTTTTGCCAATGCTTCGCCATGAAGTCGCGGGGCGAAATGCCGCCCAAAAAGGTATGTTGCGTGGCGTCGGTTTTTGCGGTCATGTTCGGCTCTGATTATTTTTATGATGATTAACGCGGGCGAGTAATACCACTGCGGGCAAGCTGGCAAAAAGAATGAGCAGGGATGGCAACGCCGCTTCACCGAGGCGCTCGTCTTTCACCAAATTGTAGGTTTGCGTCGCGAGCGTGTCGAAGTTGAACGGACGTAAAGTCAGCGTCGCGGGCAGTTCTTTCAGCGTGTCGATGAACACCAGCAGCGTCGCGGCAAGCGTGCTGCGTTTGAGCGCGGGCCAATGCACGCGAGCAAACGCGTTCCAGCCGCTCACGCCGAGCACGCGCGCGCTGTCGTCGAGATGCAGTGGCAGCCGCGAATACGCCGCTGCAATGCTGCTCGACGCCACGCCATAAAAACGAATACTCGACGCATAAACCAACGCCAATACGCTGCCGGTCAAAAGCAATCCCGGATTGACGCCCCACAGCCGTTTGCTCACATCGATGATCTGGTTGTCCATCCATGCCAACGGCAACAGCACGCCAATGGCCAGCACGGCGCCGGGCACCGCATAGCCAAACGACAGCAGCCATTCAATGCGCAACGCCCAGCGCTCGCGCAGTAAGCGCGCTCGGGCGTGAAGCAGCAGCGACAAGCTGACGACCACCAGCGCGGCCAACCCGCCAACGAGCAGCGAATTGCCCGTCCATCTGAGCACCGCCGCAACAGAAACGGCGACCCACTCGCGTTCGAGCAGGCGAAGCAACAGGATTGCCGGCAGCACGAAGCCCAACACGAGCGGCAGCATGCACCACAGCGTTCGCGCCCAGGCCGCGGCGGTTGAAAGCGGCTGCGCCACGCGTGCCGCAGCGCCGTTGCGTGCCCGGGTGTTGGCATAGCGCGCGCGGCGACGATTGCGACGTTCGAGCCACACCAACACAATGACTGCGGTCAGTAACAACGCAGCCAACTGCGCCGCTGCGACCAGATCGCCCATGTTTTGCCACGCTCGATAAATGCCTGTAGTGAGCGTTTCGACGCCGAAATAACTCACCGTGCCAAAGTCAGCCAGCGTCTCCATCAGCACCAGCAACGCACCGCCCGCGATGGCGGGACGCGCCACCGGCAGCGCTGCGCGCCACCACGCGGCTCGCGCATTGAGGCCCAGCGTGCGCGCCGCCTCGAACAGCTCCGAACCACGCTCGGCAAACGCCGCGCGTGCCAGCAAATACACATACGGGTACAGCGTCAAACTGAACACCGTGATCGCACCGGGCAGCGACACCAACTCAGGAAACCAGTAATCGCCCTTGACCCAGCCAAAGGTGGCTCGCAGCAGCGTTTGTGCTGGGCCGCTGAACTGGAAGAAATCGGTTAGCGCGTAGGCTGCCACGTAAGCAGGCATCGCCATCGGCAACAGCAACGCCCACGATAAAAAGTTGCGAAGCGGAAAACGATAGCGCTCGATCTGCCACGCGCTGGCAACACCAATAATGCTGGCGATTAAAGCAACCGCCGCGCCCAGCACAACCGAGTTGCCGACGTAGGTGGGCAACACCGTGGATGCGTAATGCAGCCACAAGCCGCTCGCGTCGGCGGCAAACATTTGCGCAACAAGTGTGACAAACGGCAGCGCGACTGCAATCAGCAGGAATGAATACACCGCTACAGTAATTGGCCTGCGCAACGCGTGCTCTCTATAATTTGCTTCATGGACGCTTCTAAAAATTCGACTCTCCGGGATGAAGTGCAAGGCGCGTGGCGCGCAGCAACTGGAATGTACTTACAGGTACATGAGGATTCTGTTGCACGCGCAACGCCTTGGCACCACGCAACGCGGCAATTCGCCCGGAAATCAAATTTTTAGAAGTGCCCCAGTGAGGATTCTAGTTTCTAACGACGACGGGTATAACGCGCCCGGGATCATCGCCTTGACGCAGGCGTTGTCGACGGTCGCAGAAATTACGGTCGTTGCCCCAAGCCGCAACCGCAGCGCGACCTCCAACTCGATTACCGTGGATCGCGCGCTCCGTGTTGAGCGCGCCGACAACGGCTACTTTTACGTCGACGACGGCACGCCTGCCGACTGCGTGCATCTCGCTGTGACTGGGCTACTCGACTTTCGTCCCGATCTCGTCGTGTCCGGCATCAACGATGGGTCGAACTTGGGCGACGACACGATTTACTCCGGCACCGTGGCTGCGGCGATGGAGGGTTATTTGCTCGGCATTCCGTCCATCGCGGTGTCGCTTGCCGCACGCCCGGTGACGCATTTCGCCACCGCCGCTCAGGTCGCGCTTGACCTCGTCAAACGTTATCAAAACACCCAGCCCACCGCGCCGTGGTTGCTTAATGTGAACGTGCCCGATGTGCCGTTCGCGCAGCTCAAAGGGGTGCGCACAGTGCGCCTCGGCAAACGGCATCAGGCGGAGCCGGTGGTTAAATCGGTAAACGAGCGGGGCGTAACCGAATATCGCGTTGGCCCCGTGGGCAAAGCCGCAGACGCGGGCCCCGACACCGATTTCGGAACCATTGCTGAGGGTTACGCCTCGGTCACACCGCTGTCGATTGACCTTACCAAGTTTGACGCCTTGCATCTCGTGAAGGCGTGGCTCCTTTGAGTTCCACGTTCCATCGCGCTGCCGCTGGCATTGGCATGGCCTCCGAGCGCACCCGATTGCGCATGGTGGCACGCCTGCGCGAACAGGGCATTCGCGATGAAACGGTACTTACCGCGATGGCGCAGGTGCCGCGTCATTTGTTCGTGGAAGAAGCCTTTGCCAGCCGCGCCTATGAGGATACGGCGTTGCCGATTGGCTTCGGACAGACGATTTCGCAACCGTTCGCGGTGGCCCGTTCCTGTGAGCTCGCGCGGGGTGGCAAGAGCATCGGTTTGGCGCTGGAGATTGGTGGCGGCTGTGGCTATCAGGCTGCTGTGCTGGCGCGTCTGGCGCGTGAGGTCTACACCATTGAGCGCATCGGTGCGTTAGCGGCCAAAGCGCGGCAAACGCTGTCGAGCATCGGCGTGAGCAACGTCAAAGTGCGTTATGCGGACGGTCGTGAGGCGGCGTCCAACGTGGTGCAGTTCGATGCGATTCTGGTCGCTGCGGGGGGGAGCATCGTGCCGCCAAATTTGCTGGGCCTGCTGTCAGACGGCGGACGCATGGTGATTCCGCTCGGAACGCCTGAACATCAGCGCCTGACGCTGGTCACACGCACGGGTGACAATTTTCAGCAACAGGCCTTTGATGACGTGGTATTCGTGCCGCTGAAATCGGGGCAGGAATAAATTAGAGAGACTTCGCGCATGCAACGACCCCCATATCCGCTGGCCTTTTTCGCGGTCAACGCCGTTGCGCTTGCCGTGCTCGCCGGCTGCACCACCAGCGTCCCGGCACCAGTGGTGGATCGCAACGCGCGTCCTGCAGTGGTGGTTCAACCCGATCCGCGCACCCTGCCACCCGTCACCGTTACACCGGTCAATCCGGCCCAGCCCGGCAACACTGCGGGGTCGCAATTTCACGTCGTGCAGCGGGGCGAAACGCTTTATGGCATTGCCCGCAGCAATGGCGTCGACGTCAACGCATTGATTGCCTGGAACACCATGGCACCGGGCGTAGCGCTGCGCGAAGGGCAGGTGTTGCGGCTGTCGCCGCCGCTCGGTTCTGCGCCTGCCGTGACGGGGGCTGGCACCACGATTACGACGATTCCGCCAACCGGATTGATTCAGGGCCAACCGCTGCCTGCTGGCACGCCGTTGCCGGCCACTGGAGCTACCGGCGCGTCGCTGTCGCCGATTGTCACGCCCGTCGAAGCGCCTCTCAAGCGCGATCCAAAAGCGCAGCGCCTCCCTTACAGCGACGCCGCGCTTGCCACCCTGCAGCGCGGCGACGTGATTGGCTCGCCTTCCTCGGCAGTCGCACCCGCGAACGATCCGCGTTCGACCGCACCGATCCCTGTTGCCAGTGCGGCTGGTGCTGCTGCGGCCGCACCGTCGTCCGCTACGGCTCTCAGCGCGGTCGACGTCGAAATCAAACCCGGCACGGGTGTTGATCGCGACGGCATCAGCTGGACGTGGCCAACCTCTGGCAAAGTGTTGAGCAAGTTCAACGACAAAGCGCCGATGAAGGGCATCGATATCGGTGCCAACTCAGGCACGGCGGTGGTTGCCGCTGCGTCGGGCAAAGTGATTTACGTGGGCAAAGAGCCGCGCGGTTATGGTCAGATGATCGTGGTCAATCACGCCAAAGAAACCGTCAGCGTGTACTTTCACACCGATAAAGTGCAGGTGAAAGAACAACAGCGTGTGTTGCTCGGCCAAAAACTCGCCGAAGTCGCCGACGGCGCAGGCAACAAGATGCACTTCGAAGTGCGCCGTCAGGGCAAGCCGCTTGATCCGGTCGCTTTGATGCCGAGATAGGCTTGCTGCGCATTAGCTTTTTGATGTAAGCCCCGTTCGTGTTGGGCTTAGCCCCATAAAACGGCAAAAGTCGATAATTTACGATATAAGCGGCTAGGCCCAAGTTATATGGGCGTTTACGATAGAAGCTGTGTCCCGATTTGCCGGAGTTCAACGCGTCAAACCAACGCGATTTGACAGACCATCAGCGCGCCGAGCGCACCACTGAACGCGCCGAGCGCGCCGGTGATGCCTTGGTGTAGCCAGCCCAATCCCCGCGCCGCGGTTAGCCGCAGCGGAACGGCAATCGCGACCGATAACAACGCCATGCCCGCCGTTGAGCCGACGCCAAAAAGTGCGATGTAGACGAGCCCGGTTTGCACCGATTTCACCGCGTCTAAGCTCAGCAAAATCAGCGCGGCTGTGCCTGCCATGCCGTGCATCATGCCGACGGCTAGCGCTCGTAGCGGCAAGCCGTGACGGTGATCGTGCGGCTGCATCTCAAGTGCCGCCGTAACGCGTTTTTGCGCTGATACCGATTCCGTCGTGGCGTGACTCTGCACATGTACATGACGGATCGCTTGCGCATGATCGTGTACGTGAACGTGAATTTTTTGCCTCAAAAGTCGCCGTAACACGTCAATGCCGAGCGCAATCAACATGATCGCCACCACCAGCTCCAACGCTTGCGCCATACCCGCAGGAATCGCGTTGCCTAGCGCCAACATCACGCCGCCAAACAGCATCAACGTAAGCGTGTGACCGACGCCCCAGGCGATGCCCTGGCGCAGCGTGTGCGTGAGGCTTACCTGCCCAGACGCGAGCGTGGCGACGGCGGCAACGTGGTCTGCCTCCGCAGCGTGCTTGATGCCCAGCAGAAAGCCCACGATCAAAATAGAGAGCAGACTCAAAGGATGTGTACGCAGGGTTGACGGTTGATCGCTTTGGCGCGTGATGACGGCGATATTACCAACAGCTAAACACTGCGAGTGGACGCATCACCATCATCATTACTATCACCCCCTTGAGTACCCCGCTCACCCCAAAAAAACGCCCGCAAACAGCGGGCGTTTTTCGGACGGCATTACCCGTAAAGCTTAGTAATACCGACTCGCCTGACGCCAAGGTGCAAGTGCTGCGAGGCCGTCATCTTTTACGCCGCCGCGTTCGCGTTGTGAAGGTGCGAACTCGTCGAGCAACGTGTCCTGACGACCTTGTGCGGCGAGGATGTCGTTCATGACACGTGGGTCACGTTGTGCGGTTTCCCACAATGTGACGTCGGATCGTGTTTGTCGTGCGACCTTCGCGTAATCAGCAAACCATGCCTGTACGGCACGAGTGCTGCGCACAACGATCTTGGCAAACAGGCCGAAGCTCACCAAGGCGACCACGCTAAGGGCTGCCCATTCAACGGCGAAACCGGTGCCGACTGAGTCAAGCGCGCGCTCGGTCAGCGTGACAACGGCCATGATGGTGATGCCGAGCACGTAGGTCGGCAGTTGTTTTGCCGAAAAGACGATAGAAACCAGGTTTTGGGTGGCAGCAGCGCGTTCGATAACGCGGTCCAATCCGCCATGTGAGGGATGGGTGGCGTGGGAGGAAATGTGGGTTGCCATGACGAGATGTCCTTTCATTGAGTCGCTTGTGACGACAATGGGAATGTAGGGGTTTCCCTGATATCTTTCCAATTGATGTTTAGAATAATTAACATTCATCAAGCGAATACATGGTCAAGAAACAGCATGAACTTTCGGACACTAGACCTAAATTTATTACGCGTTTTCGACGAAGTGATGGCCGCCAAAAACATCACGCGAGCCGCAGAAACGCTGGCGATGACGCAACCCGCCGTGAGCAACGCGCTGCGCCGTTTGCGCGAGGCGCTAGGGGACGAACTGGTGACGCGCTCCGGTTACGGCATTTCGCCGACGCCGAGAGCGATTGCTCTATGGCCCGCCGTGCGCGAGGCGCTGGCCACCCTGCATTCGAGCATTTCTCCCGATACGTTTGATCCAGCGACATCCAAACAAAGCTTTGTGCTCGCGATGGCCGATGCGACCGCTGCCGTGTTGATTCCACCGCTGATCCGGCATCTCGAAGCCAGCGCGCCGCATATCAACTTGCGCCTGGTGCCTCTGACCACGCGCGACCCGCGTGCCGTGTTGCTCGCAGGCGAAATCGATCTCGCCATTGGCTTCTTTCCGGCGGTCGTCGCCAGCATCGGCATGCAAACCATGCAGACAGGTGCGCCGGACAGCTTTGCGCACACCCAGCTTTACAGCGGCGAATACGTGTGCGTGATGCGCCGCGATCATCCGTTGGCGGTGAATCTCGCCGAGCAGCCGTTGACGCTCGATGCCTATTGCGCGGCAAAGCACCTGCTGGTGAGCTTCTCGGGGCGACCGTTTGGCTTCATCGACGAAGCGCTCGCTGCGATCAATCGCACGCGCAGAATCGTGCTTACCGTGAACCAGTTTTTCACGGCCGGTCGAGTGGTTGCGAGTTCGGATTTGCTAACCGTCTTGCCGCGTCACTTCTTGGCTTCAACCGGCATCAGCGACGAATTCACCGTCGTCGATTTGCCGTTCAACAAACCGCCGGTACATGTCGATATGGTGTGGCACCGCCGCAACAACGCGGTTGCCGGGCAAAAGTGGTTGCGCGGCGCGGTGAGCGGGGTGGCGAGGGACGTGTTCCCTGATTCGCAGGCGGTGTCTACGCTGTAGGAGCGGTTCCGCCGCGATAGGCGTTACAGCTGTCGCCGCTACGACGTTATGACGCTACGAGGTCATTGCACTAGTCTCACCTACGAAAATTGTTTACACCGCGGAGCAATGACTGTCAGGTGCAGCGCAAGACGTATCCGTGCCTATGCGCTCTCGGGCGAAATTTTGTCCAATCTATTCGGGAACAATCCGCTCTAATTTGACTTGATGCGGCATTTAATCAACAATGCCATTGTCATAAATAATTAAGGACGAATTCATGAAGTCTCGCTCCTCGCTCCTCGCTCCTCGCTCCTCGCGTCTTAGCGTTTGAAGTTCCGCATGATTGCCATTTGGTATGCACAGACAGCTTCTACCGCAAATTTTTAACAGTTGTCGGCGTCTGCGCGGCAGCGTTTTTAGTCGCATCACAGCCAAGTTACTCCGCGACGAGTAATGCAAAAGCGCTTGTGGAAGTTGCAGTCCTTGTAGACGAACGAACATTCATCGCGGAGCTTGCTGACGTTGAAAGCATCGTTGACGCGGCCAACGCTGATATACCAGCCGGATTTACCATCAGATCACGTTTCGGTAATCCCGATAAGACGCGCCTGTTGATTGAAAAAAGTATTGGCCGCAGG
>JANXNO010000499.1 GCA_025354075.1 Burkholderiales bacterium
AAAAATTAATAGATCTATTTTGAAAAAACTCGGTCTCTAAGGAGGCGTGGGGGATGTCCCCGACTTTCGACGATTTTTTCACGCGCGTTAGCGTTGCTTTAACGCCTCATGACGCGAATCTTGTGAAGTCGGCATGGCAACTTACTAAACAAGCGCACGCGGGCCAGAGGCGGCAGTCCGGCGAGTCCTACGACACACACCCATTGGCCGTAGCAGATCTGGTTTTTGATCTGCTGGGGGCTGATGCCGTCGCCCTTTGTGCCGCCCTACTTCACGATGTTGTTGAGGACTCTGACACATCGCTCGTTTTAATCGCACAAAAATTTGGTGGTAACGTCGCGCGCTTGGTGGACGGTGTCTCCAAGCTTGAGCGCGTTCCCACAGAAAGCGATGGTTTATTGAAAGGTAGCGATGGCACGCTGAGAAAGCTCGTTGCCGCCGGTGGTCGTGACACGCGTGTATTTGCGGTGAAATTGTGCGATCGGCTCCACAATATGAGAACTCTGGGATCGGTGGGTGCTTCAAAGCGACGCCGAGTCGCTTTAGAGACGCAGCTCGTTTATGTTCCACTCGCACGGTATGTTGAATTTGGATTGATAGCCTCAGAACTTGAGGCGCTTTCCCTTCGTTGGTTGCGGCCGCATCGGTGGGCTTTGGTGTGCAACTGGATTCGATACAAAATCCTAGTTGATCGTCGTCGTGTGAGCTCTGCGTTTGGTGGGTTGGTGTGGACGCAATCTAGCGATGCGGGACAGTCAGATAGTCGAGTCGCCAATATGATGGTAGTTCGCTGCCTGGCGCTGCTGCGCGGTGACCGTGCATGCCGAGCACTATTTGCAATTCCTGTCGTGTTTGTTCTTTGCGCGTCCATTGACGAGGCTTTTGAACGTATAGGGGTGCTACATCGCAAGCATGCGTATCTTCCTGCCAGTTTCACGATTAGCGCAGTTGACGGCACTGCAGCGTCAAAATTTATGGTGGGTGAGCAATTACTGGTTGTGGATTTCGTCTTTTTTTTTCCGCGCGTACATCAATCAAGTGCCCAATACGCAAAGGGTAGTAACACGCTGCTGCGGGTTGACGGCGACGAAGAAGGCGACTTCGCCACCGTTGCAGCAATTGCAGAGCATGGTGGCGATTTCACACGTGTTCTTCGTGACCTCGTTCAATCTGCGTCCATAGCCGTGTTTTCCCCGCGAGGTCGTAAATTTGTCCTGCCACGTCATGCGTCAGGGCTGGATTTTGCCTTTGCAGTACACACTGATTTAGGATTGAGGGCGGAAGGTGTGCGTATCAATGGGCGGTTGTGTGGCGCGGGCACGGAGCTATCTTCAGGTGACGTCGTTGATGTCGTTGTGAGCGACCAAATCGTTGCAAAGCCGGAGTGGGAGGGCGTGCTTCGTTCTCCTCGCGCGCGAACGAAGCTGCGGCATTGGTTGCGCCAAGCAAGGGAGAACGATGCGATTTTGCTTGGTCACAGACTACTGATGGATGCCGTAGAGCCTTCGGAACGAGCTGAATTGGTCACGCTGCTTGAGGACGATTCCCACGCGCCGGCATTTGGATGCATTGGGAAGAACGATTTGCTGCGGCGCATCGGCTCCGGCGAGCTTTCAGCGTTCGCAGTCGCGGCTCGTTTACACGATAGTGGTGTTAATCGGCTGTTGCAATCAACCGAGGCGTCTGACCAACTTAGCCGTCTCTTGCTGAACGGCAATGCAGTTGCAGGTGTTGAGTACTGCAAGCTGTGTATGCCTGTACCGAGCGACAGCGTTGTCGCGGTGGGGTCTTTTGCAGGCGGAGTAATGATCCATCGTACGTCGTGCTTGAATGGTGCCGCAAGTCGCTCTGCAAGCACTTTTTTTCGACCTATATGGTCAGAAAAAATCGCCTGCGCTTTACCATCAAAAATAAGGGTGGTTTCAGCTGATAGACGCGCGCTACTTGCTGATTGTGCCCGCACATTATCAAACCTCAATGTAGACGTTACATCGGTAGCTAGCCAATCTCATCAGGACAACGGTAGCCCCTCAGCAGTTTTGGACTTTACAGTAACGATCAAGTCAACAAAGACGCTTAATAAATGTGTACGTGCGCTGTGTAGAGTCGACGGAGTACGCTGCGCTGGCCGCGTAAATGCAGGCAATACTTTGCTGTAATTTCCGGTCCTACTTTTGCAGTAAGCGCGCAAATTCTCCGCTTGCCTGCAATTCGCGCATTATGTCCGCGCCACCGACAAACTGCTGATTTATATAAAGCTGCGGTATTGTGGGCCAAGAGGAATAAGCTTTGATTGCTTCGCGTATGTCAGCGTCATCCAATACATTTACGTACGCGTAGTCCGCACTCCCTGCCTCAGCGAGCATCTTGACAGCAGCTGCACTAAATCCACATTGCGGCGCTGCCGGACTGCCTTTCATGAAAAGTATGACCGGGTTGCATTCAATGGCCGATTTTATTTCGGCTAAAACGTCACGCGTGATTGAAGTCATTATGTTTACTTCGCTATTTATGGTGCGTTCGGTTTAGGGTGCTGTTGCTGAACTGAATTGTTTTGCTGTACGTAGTCACCGACACGCGGATTTTCAATCCGCTGCTCTACCGACTGAGCTACTTGGCCGATTAAGTAATTGTAGCAACTGGGCTTCGTTTTTGAAGGCGAAGCGCATAAACAAACGCCCCACCGGTTTGGTGAGGCGCTTTGAATGG
>JANXNO010000505.1 GCA_025354075.1 Burkholderiales bacterium
CGCTACACACAGTTGATCGGATTATTTTCTTCAGCGGCAACCCGCTTCCGCACCGGCGCGCCAGTGAATGGCCCCACCACACCGGCCGAAGCGCCACTGGGCGGCCCGATCACGTTCGGCCCGGCGTTCACCAACGTGCGCAACAATTTTGGTGGGCCGATCGGCGAGCCTATTGGGCCTAATTCCCGCGCTGCCATTTTGATGCACGAAGGCGTGCATGTGTTTGATGGTCAATCGGGCGCTGACAACGCGCATATCTCCGAGTTTGACCCGGCCTACGACCGGCAATCCGCCGAGCTGTCGTTGCATAACCCGAGCTCCTTTGCTGGGTTCGCGGCCCACATCGTGAACAACGGTGATCCGTCACCGCGCTTCGGCCTGGGTGCCGCGCAGGCGCTGTAGTCGGTGGCTGCGAGCGTCCTGCTGCCAGCGGCGTGAATTCGGGCGCAGCAGCGCACACTGTCGGTGGCATGCATCGAGTGGCACAGCTGTCACTTTTTCGATGCCATCAGTGGCTCAATTCGTGTCGACGCCTGCGAGCGTTTTCAACCCGTATGGTTATGATTTACTTCAGTGGCGATTGTGTTTTGGTTAACCGGCGCGTAGATGGTTTGCGATGACGCAAGGCGAGCGCGTCTCGCACACATCCACCGTGATGTGCTAATCGCAGTGTTTGATCGCTGCTTAATCGCTGTGTCCTGCAACGCCCGTTGCCCATGAATCTTGCCTCTAGTCATGACGCCCTACTCCCGATTGCCTGGACTGACACCCGCTTGCATCTGCGTGCTTTCACTGCTGCTGTTCGGCTGCGGTGACAGCACCAGCTACCCGCCGGGCTGGCCACTGCCGTCCAACAAACTGACTACCGGTGGTTGCCCGGACATCACGGGAACCTATCTGTTTGGCCGAATCGATCCCGACTACGACGCGACGACGTTTGACGTGCTGTCGACCTTTTTAGGCCGCGGCGTCACGCAGCTTGCCAGCGCGCCATTGCTGAGTTTCTCTGTCGCGGGCAATCCGTCAACATCAGTAAGCATCACCTTCTCGCGCACCTCCTCGCCGCGCTCGGAATCAGGCAAAGCGGCCGAAGTACAAACCGTCACCGCGACTTATGGCGGTGCCTACACCTGCGACGGTGGATGGCTGGTGGGCACGCCGCAAGACTTGCACGTCAGCACGCTGCGACACGATTTGCACCGCGGCAGTGGTCCGTCTTATCGTTCTGGCACGATGGGATTGCAGCGCGTGCGCGTGCGCCGCGACAGCGAAGGCGGCCTGGTGGCTCGTACCAGCGTGCGCGAACCGCGCGTCTTTTCGCTGTGGGCTGAAACCGGGGCCGGTATTCCGTACTGGTTCGACACCCACACCTACTGGGCTCGCTGGCAACCGATAAACGAGCCGGCGGAACAGAGCAAGATCAATCCCGCGACGCTAAACAAAATCACCCGGCAAGAGTATGAGATGGAAAACGGCGTGGGGGCGTACAGCGCTGCACCTGCATCGCCGAAGCCTGCCGCACCTGTTGACATGCGCAACGCGGTGGCGCGTCATATTGATAGCAATGCAACAGTGGTGGATGTGCGCCGTGAGGCTGACCGCTACGTGATCACGTTGCACGTGACCGCCCGGGGACAAGTCACGCGCACCATCGAAAACCTGAGTGCAGACCCCGCCTTCACCGACCTTCAGGATCACGGCAGCATCGCGAGCAGCAACCAGAAGGATCTCGCCACCCTGAGCCTAAAGTTGCGCTAAGCGACGCATGCTCAAAGCGCATGCGCCATCTTGTCGGCCTTGGCTTTAATGGGTCGCGTGGACATCGCAATGTCGCACAAGGCCGCCAGTTTTTGCACCGCCGCCTCGACGTCACGCACGTTGCCCGCAGCATAGCGGCCGGGATCGGTGATTGCCTGCGGTGAGCCGGTAGCTTTGCCTTCGGACTGCGCCTTCATGCGATCAAACTGCGCCCATTGCTGATCCTGCATCGTGGCGTAGCCCGCAACCACAGAAATCTGGCTTGAACTCTTGAGCATGGCGTCGAGCTTCGCCTGAAACAACTCACCACCGCGCCGTGCCACCTGCCACTCCACCCGCGCCATGCTCAACAATTTGAGGCCATCGAGATAGACGCGGCACACGCGCGATTGCCATTCTGCGGTCGCAAGCTGCCAGGCCAAGACCGACGCACCGGTGCTCAAGGCTGAAGTCACGACCCTCACCTGCGCAAACACGGCGGGAATGTAGGTGCTCGGCGGCGTGTCGTTTTCAGGCACAAAACCACCTTTGTAGCCAAACTCGAAACGAAGTTCGCGCATTTTGGCGAGCAGCCTGCGCGATTCGGCGGCGATCTCGTCGCTACCGTCGGCAGCGCGCGCCGCGCGATCCATCGCTTCGATGGCATTGTTGTGCGAAGCTTGCGCGTTGAGCGCTGCACTCAACGCCTGAAGGTGCGCCTTGTGCAGTGCAAAGTAGGGATGATTTTCAAGACTCGAACCCACCGCTTTTGAGCCGATGGACAGCAACACGCTGGTGCCCACCTGAAACGCCGTCGATGCGCGCGTGTCACGGTCAATCAGGGCCTTCACCGTATCAATGTAGTCCGTGGCCTTGTCATAAAAATGGGTCGGTAGAAATTTTTCTCGTGCCGCATCGTAGAGTTTCGACGTCACAAACTCGTACGCCAAGCTGTCTTCCTGGGTCATGTCGTTCTCCCAATCATCAACAGTGAAGAGCCAGTAGCGCAGGCGGCACGGCTCAACGTGGGATGCACCGTTAAAAACTCGTCAACGGCTCAAACCAGCCCCTGCCACCTTAAATACGATTTTTCGCGGCGAAGCCCGTCATTTCCAGAAAATCACCGTCTTCACGCGGAACCACTGATCGCCTCAATGCACACAACAACCTCATGCTACGAAGTAATTATTTCCAAGGCTTGCATCCTGTTTATGCGTTAAGTCGACTTTAGCCGATAACAGCCGCTTAGCCCAGTAAGAAAAACGCTTTCAGCGTTAAGCTGTTTTCCTAGCGTCCATCGGTTGCGAGACAACGAGCAACCACGGCGGATGGCCTCCCTCCGTTGCCTGACCACGCGGTTGGCCAGCGGAACGGGCGTTGTCCTACACCGGTATCCGCCGATGGATGAGTGCGAATGTCGGCCTGCGCGAAAACAATAGGCTTCACCAAGCCCGCATTGCCTAGATGCACCCACGACGAACTGACCGGAGCAACGCATGAAATCAATGGGACTGGCGCTCACGATTTTCACGATCACTGGCGTGCTGGTGGCACTTGATTTATCAGATGCGAGTGATGCTCGCCACACGTGGATCAATGTGGCGCGCGAGCGCACCCAAAGCGACGCTGCCCGTGCGGCGGCGACTGCGCCCGATACGCTGATTCAACAACAAGCCGACGACGAGGATGAGGTTGATCCCGGCTTTCGCCACGCGTTTTTGGTCACACCGACGCCCAACGCGCCCGTCCGAGGGGTGCCCGCATTGCGCTACGACTGACAGCATTGCACGCGCCCGATAGGGTCAATGCCGAATCAGCATGTTGTCGCTCACACGTCGGCCCGCCATTGCACGCAGCCATTATTTCAAAACATTGTGTCCATTGCGGGCCATCAACGCCCGCAGTTCGCACACCAAACGCCACATCGAGGATTAATTTATGCAGACGCACTCCACATCGCCACGCCGACTTCACGCGACACTGTCGCGAGTCATGGGCGTTTCGCTCGTATTGCTTTTTGCGGGACTAGCACTCGCTGATCCGCCGATGCGGGTTGCCCGGCTGGCCTACACCACCGGAAGCGTTAGTTTTTCGCCTGCGGGTGA
>JANXNO010000517.1 GCA_025354075.1 Burkholderiales bacterium
GTGTAGCTCGCAGCCGTACCCACCACAAAGCTCGCCGTGCTCGCCGTCTTCGTCAGCGTCAGCTGCGGGCTGATATCTGTAACAGTCACGGTTCCTAGACAGCGTGCGAGCAATTCTCCAACGCAGCCCGGATCACCCGTAGTGTTGGTCGCGATATTGGTCACGCTGTTCGTGCCCGTCTTGGTTACCGTCAGCGTTACCACCGGCGCGTTAACCGCACCCGCAGCAACCCCAGTCGTCGAGACGCAGCTGACTTTGCTGGTGACGTCGTTACCCACCAGCGGCAGGCCTGAAGAAGGGGTGCAGACAAAGCCCGCGCCTGCCGCTATCGCAGTGACCGTGACGCCGGTCGGGATCGTGTCCACGACTGTGGTCGGATTGGTACTGGCCACCGGGCCGCTGTTCGAGGCGCGCACCGTGAAGGTGAAGCTCGAACCCAAGGCGGCACTTGCCACACTGGCAACCTTGGTGATCGTCAAAATTGGGGTGCTATCGGTCACCGTTACGCTACCCGTGCATCGCGCGGGCAGCGGTGCCAGGCACGTTGGATCACCCGTGCTCGCGGTCGCGGTATTGGTCACGCTGTTGGTGCCTGTCTTGATCACCGTCAAGGTAGCAACTGTGGCATTGACCGCACCCGCAGCAACCCCCGTCGTTGAGACGCAGCTCACTTGACTGGTAGTGCCGTTCCCCACCAGCGGCAGCGCCGTGGATGGGGTGCAGACAAAGCCTGCGCCATTAGTGATCGCGGTTAGCGTGACACCGGTCGGGATGGTGTCAACCACCGTCGTCGGGTTGGTACTGGCCACCGAGCCCGCATTGCTGGCGCGCACGGTGAAGGTGAAGCTCGCGCCGGAATCGGCGGTAGCCACGCTGGCGATTTTTGAAATGGTCAATGCGGGATTAGGAACACAAAATGCAAGCTGGCTGACGCCAATGAACTGTGTCGTCGGCGCGGCTATGGCGGGCCCAGACTCAAACGCGATCGCAGCCGTCGTCACCGGATTGGCGTGACTGATGGTGACGTTGCAGGAGGCATCATTTGTGGCGCAGTTGTTGAGGGTGGTCGCAGTGACCTGATTGCCCGCGATTGTGTGAATTGCGCCACCAGCAATCGTCGGATTTGATGGCGTAACGCCATTAACACCCGTCAACGTCAACCTGTCTTGCCACTGTTGCCCGCCGCCGTTGGGGTCACCGTCCACATCACCAACGACGTAGCGGAGCTTGTTAACCTGCTTGTTGAAGGCCATCGTGATGTTCACGGTTTGACCTGCACTAACCTGATCCATCTCGATCGACAACGCGTCGGCGATGTTGCCGCGCAGCGCGTTTTGAGGCGTACCAGCGTTCTGATTCGGGCCGGCCACAGTGAATCCGATGGTTACGGCACCAAGGCCTGCGCCGGCGCTAAAGCTCTGCGACAAGCTGCCCGCAGGCCAGCTACCCGCCGCGAAACTAAAAGTCGTCAACGTTTCGTTGGCACCACAAGCGCTAGATTGAGCGTAAGCGTCACCCGTGCCAGCGCCGTAAATGCAGAACGAGCCGACGATAGCTGCGACAGATTTGGCGACTTGACGAAACATTTTTAATCCGGGAGATGCGGAGCATCGCGGGGACGCATCGCTATGCATGGCCATGTCGGGTTTGAACGACAAACCAACGCCTTGACGCGTGGCCGACCTGTTAACGCTTTTCACGATTTCCACCCTGGTGTCCTCGACTGATTGTCTTGTTGTGGTGACCACAAACCCCAAAACCTATTGCTGGCTTTATGAGTCAAGTCTGGAATGTAACCGCTTTATGGCCATATTGGAAATAGTTCAATAAAAAAATAATCAACAAAATCAGTTACTTATGACGCCATCATAAAGCGACAAATGACTGTACAACGACAATAATCGTCACTTGCTATTTATAAACAGCTTTCCATTGAATAATCTGTTTAATAAGGGCTTAGCTGTCTAAACGCGATAAAGTCGACTTTAAAGCCAACTCACATCTGGGCCCGAGTTAAATAAGCCTTTCGCAGAAAAGCTGATACTTGTCTGACTTTGGGCGAATAAGTGACGTAAAACGTCACGCCGCCGCACGATAAACCCGTTCGACTTAGAAAAGTCTTAAATTTGGAAAACAGACTTCGATACAACGGCGCAAGACTTCGACGGCGCATAGCCTCATACCCCCCCCAACCGCCACAAATTTCCACGCCACTTAAAATCGAGCGATGCTTGTTAGCCCATCCAATTTCGCCCTGGTCGCCTCCACCATCCATGATTCAGCCGCTGAACCTGACGCGCTGAGGCTCTGCTTTCGAGGCAATGAACTATTAGTGGATGAGTCAGGCGGCGCGCTTCGCACCGTGGCCGACACCGCGTCCGGAAAGGACGTGATCGTGGTCGGACGCTGGGGCGAACGGTTGGTCATCGCCGAGGCGCTGGCGTCTGATGTGCCCGCACCGGTAGGCGCTCGCTGGGCGGGATTGCGCAGCCTGTTTGGTGTGATGGCCGACGATCTGGTCTCGATTGCCGGGCGCGCGGGGCAACTGCTTGACTGGGATCGCACTCACCACTATTGCGGTGTCTGCGCCACGCCGACGCAGCGCGACCTGAATGAGCGTGCTCGACGTTGTCCGGCTTGCAAACACGCATCCTACCCGCGGATTTCGCCCGCCATGATGTGCCTGGTCACGCAGGGCAATCAGATTTTACTGGCGCGCAACGTCAACTTTCCAGCCGGACGGTATAGCGCGCTGGCGGGTTTTCTGGAAGCAGGCGAGAGCATCGAGGACGCTGTTCACCGCGAAGTGCGCGAAGAAGTCGGCATTGACGTGGGTGAGCCCAAATATTTCGCGTCGCAATCGTGGCCGTTCCCGAATTCATTGATGATCGCTTACACCGCCGAATACGCGGGCGGCGAGCTGAAGCCCAATGGTCATGAGATCGCCGAGGCCGACTGGTTTGACCACAGCAACCTGCCGCAGCTTCCGCCACGCATCTCGATCGCGCGCGCGCTCATCGAAGACACGTTGCAGCGTTTGCGCAACGGTCAACCGTAACGCGCGCCCGCTTCGGTAGCATGATGTGTGCTGCGGGAACCTTCCCTGTAGCCAACGTACTAAAATTCAAAGATACCTAGGGAAATCGATCAACATGTTCTTGCAACGCAATCGCAGCCTTCGAAGCCTCACTGGCCCATTGCGCGTCGTCCTGGCCACCACGCTGCTTGCTGTTTGCAGCAGCGTCAGCGCGCAAAACGCCGACCTGCAAGACATCAACCGTCTGTTGAAAGCTGGCCAAACGCAGGTGGCGCTTGATCGCGTCAATGTTTATCTGACCAGCAAGCCAAAGGATGCCGTCGGCCGTTTTATCCGCGGCCTTGCGCAAGCTGAGCTGGGCAAAACCAACGACGCCATCATGACTTTTCAGGCGTTGACCGAGGACTATCCCGAGCTGCCGGAGCCCTATAACAATCTGGCCGTGCTTTACAGCTCGAAAGGCCAGTTCGAAAAAGCCCGCGTTGCCCTGGAGCTTGCGATCCAGACGCATCCCAGCTATTCCACCGCACATGAAAACCTGGGCGACATTTACGCCAAGCTGGCCAGTCAGGCGTACGACAAGGCGTTGCAGCTCGACAAGGGCAATGGCACGGTCGCAACCAAATTGAATCTGGTTCGCGACCTGTTTTCTACCAATCCGAAAGCGAACACAGCGCCCCGCATTACCGCCAGCGCAGCAGGCTTGACGTCCGCTGCTGCACCCGCTCCCGTTGCAGCCGCCCGACCGGCTACGACCGCAGTGGCGGCCGCCTCAACACCACCGGTGGCAGCGAAAGCGGCACCTGCGGCACCAGCAACCACCCCCGTGGCCGTGCCTGCCGCAGCCGTAGCAGTGGCCGCCAAAGCCGAGCCGGCAAAACCCGCCTCGCCTCCACCCGTGGCCGCCGATGGCAGCGCCGACGTGCTGAACGCCGTCAACAAGTGGGCGACCGCATGGGCGGGAAAAAATCCTGACGGCTACCTCGCTGCGTACTCGAAATCGTTTAAACCTGACGACGGCACTTCACGCTCGGCGTGGAGCGCAACACGCCGCGAACGCATCACCACGCCAAAACGCATCAAGGTCGAGGTGTTGGGCGCATCGGTAGACATGGTGTCCACCACCGAGGCGAAAGTGACCTTCCGTCAGGCCTACAGCTCTGATGCGTTGCAAACCCGTTCACGCAAGACATTGACGCTGAATAAAGAAGGCGGAAGCTGGCTGATTGTCCGCGAGCGCGTGGGCTAGCCTTTTTGCAATGACGCGTTTCCCCCTTCCCGCAGCGCAGCGCGAGCGCGCATTCAAACCCATGGCACGTCTGGCCAGGGGGTTGATTGCGGCCGGACTCATCGCCTTGCCCACCGGCGTAATCGGCGGTGGCGGATTCGGCTTCAGCGACGCTGAAACGTTGTTGCTTAAAGCGCTGGGCGAGATCCGGATTGCCCGTCTTGACCTCGCGGGACTGACCATCACCGAGCTTTTGGGCCGATACCCCAATTTCAGACTCGCACACCTGGTTCAAGGCGACCTGTGGCTCGCCAAATACCGGCAAATCGACAGCCTTGGCAGCGCCTCGCTACAGACTGACTCGCTCACCGGATTGCGCGCTGAGGCGAGCGCCCGTGTGAAGCGCGAGCAGGATGCCGTAAAGCCTGACCAGGTTCCTGCCAACTTCTGGCGACTGCCGTCAACGCAGCAGTTTGCGCTGGCGGTTGACGTCGATAAATCCCGTCTCTATGTGCTAGAAAATCAAGCCGGTCGATTGGTTCGTGTCGCCGATTTTTACGCCACCGTGGGCAAAGCCGGGGGCGGCAAAGCACGAGAAGGGGACCTGCGCACACCACTGGGTGCCTACACGCTGCAGGGTGCCATTTCCCGCGACAAGCTGTCGGATTTGTACGGTGCGGGAGCCTTTCCGCTGGACTACCCCAACACGTGGGACCGCATTCAGGGCAGAAACGGCTTCGGCATCTGGCTGCATGGCGTCCCGGCCGACACCTATGCGCGTGCGCCGCGGTCAAGCGACGGTTGTGTCGTGGTGTCCAATCCTGACCTGAAGCTCATTGAAAAATTCATCGCTCCGGGTCGCACCTCATTCATCATCGCGCAGAGCATTGACTGGGTTGACAAAGACGCCGCAGGAAAGCAGTCGCAAGGCTTGCTCACCGCGGTGGAACGTTGGCGCAGCGACTGGCAGGCGCTTGATACGCCGCACTACCTGCAACACTATGCGCCCAACTTCGTCAGCGACACGCAGCGTCTGCCTGAATGGCGCGAGCAAAAAACCGCGATAAACGCAGCCAAGACGTGGGCCAAAATTGAACTGGGCAATCTGTCCGCCGTCCAATATCCGGGCGAGAAGACGCTTGCCGTCGTTACATTCGACCAAAACTATCAAAGCAACAATCTGAGCGGCCAGACTCGCAAACGCCAGTTGTGGCAGTTGATTGGCGGTCGCTGGCAAATCATTTACGAAGGCTCAGCCTGACTTTTTTTACCTACAAAACACCATGAAAAAAATAATTCGCTTCATTGCAGTCGGCGCAACGGCCCTCACACTCCTCCCGGCTCACGCACAGACTGTCGCGAGCGCTGTCGACAAGCCGCGCGTCGAAATGAAAACCAGCCTTGGCAGCATCGTCATTGAGCTCGACCCAGTCGCCGCACCGAAGTCCGTCGCTAACTTTCTGGAATACGTCAAGTCGGGTTTCTACGACGGCACGGTGTATCACCGCGTGATCAAAGGCTTTATGGCCCAGGGCGGCGGCTTCGACAAAACGCTGAAGCAAAAAGAAACGCGTGCGCCGATCATGAACGAAGGCGAAGCCGCAGAGAAAGCGGGCCTCAAAAATGATCGCGGCACGATCTCAATGGCTCGCACCGGTGACCCGCATTCGGCCACCGCCCAGTTCTACATCAACTACAAAGACAACACGATGCTTGATGCGTCAAGCGCCAAAAACAATATGCCACCGCCCTGCAAGGTGGAAAATCCGCCAGCGCAGTGCAAGCAATACGGCTGGGGCTACACCGCCTTTGGGCGCGTAGTTCAGGGCATGGATATTGTCGACAAAATGGCTGAAGTGCCCACCGGGGCGGGTGGCATGTTCCCGTCTGACGTGCCGCAAACACAGATCGTGATCGAAAAAGTTACTCTCCTTACCAAGAAATAAACAAACACATGGCGTTAGTTAAATTCACCACCAATCACGGCGACTTCACCCTCGATATCGATGAAGTCAACGCCCCGATCACCGCTGCTAATTTTTTGCAATACGTGCGTGACGGCCATTACAACAACACGATCTTTCATCGTGTAATCGAAGGCTTCATGGTTCAGGGCGGTGGCTTTGAGCCCGGCATGAAACAAAAATCCGGGCGAGATCCGATTGCGCATGAAGGCCCAGCCACCAGCAAAGCAGGCCTCAAAAACACGATGTACACGGTCGCCATGGCGCGCACCAATGAGCCGCACTCCGGCTCGTCACAGTTCTTCATCAACATCGCCGACAACGCTTTCCTCGACTTCAAGGAAGCATCCGGCAATTCTTGGGGCTACACCGTCTTCGGCAAGGTCGCCGAAGGCACCGATACCGTCGACAAAATCAAGAACGTAAAAACCGGCACCAGCGGCTTTCACCAGAACGTGCCGACGGATGATGTAACGGTCAGCAAAGCCGTAATCCTCTAGTCGTTGCACGGCCCTTGGTCGCGCGCCTTGATTCACCGTGCGGGTGACTTCGATGCGCGCGATTTTCATTTCTGACCTGCATTTGCGCGAGGGCGACACCGCCACTCAGGCGCAGTTCGATGCCTTCATGCAACAGGCCGCGCCTGGTGCAGATCAGCTATACGTGCTCGGTGATTTGCTGCATGTCTGGCTCGGTGATGCGATGCTGGCAGGTGACGCTCACGCGCTGAAAATCGTCGCGCAGTTCAAAGCACTCGGTGACAACGGCACAAAAATCTTCATGGCTCGCGGTAACCGCGACTTCATGATTGGCAGCGCTTTCGCGCGTGCCGCAGGCGCAACTTTGCTTAACGAGCAAACCGTGATTGATCTCGGCGGTCGCACCACACTGCTGCTGCACGGCGACGAACTCTGCACTGACGACATCCGCTATCAACGCGCTCGTCGAGTGCTACGTACCGACCTCTTCCGTATCGTCGGCAACGCGTTACCACGTTCCACTCGCTTAGCCATCGCCCGCAAACTGCGCACGGAGAGCGACCAGCATAAATCGCAAACTTCCATGGCCA
>JANXNO010000552.1 GCA_025354075.1 Burkholderiales bacterium
TGCGATTTCTCGAATCCGCCGTTCGCAAAGTGGTTCGTCGGCGGCACCACCAACCTCTGTCACAACGCGATTGACCGCCACGTTGCAACGCGAGGCGATCAAACCGCGCTGCACTTCATCTCCTCGGAAACTGACGTCGAAACGAAGTACACGTACAGGCAAATGCACGCCGAGGTCAACCGCGTCGCGGCGATGCTGCAAGGGCTCGGCGTGACCAAGGGCGATCGCGTGTTGATCTACATGCCGATGATCCCGGAGGCCGTGTTTGCGATGCTCGCCACGGTACGAATCGGCGCGATTCACTCGGTGGTGTTTGGCGGCTTCGCGTCCGCTTCGCTCGCCACTCGAATCGATGACGCAAAGCCGAAAGTGATCGTATCCGCCGACGCGGGCATGCGTATGGGCAAGGTCGTGCCGTACAAACCGTTGCTCGACGCAGCGATTGATTTGGCCATACACAAACCCGCGAAAGTGTTGCTGTTTGACCGCAATCTGGAGCCGATGAAAACCACACCAGGTCGCGACATTGACTGGGCCAGTTTCCGGGCGTCGAACATGATGAAACAGGTGGCCTGCGAATGGGTCGAGTCATCGCACCCGAGCTACATCCTGTACACCAGCGGCACCACGGGCAAGCCAAAGGGCGTTCAGCGCGACACGGGCGGTTATGCCGTCACACTCACCACCAGCATGTACAAAATCTTCGGCCTCAAGCCGGGTGAAACGATGTTCTGCACCAGCGACATTGGCTGGGTGGTTGGTCATTGCTACATCGTCTATGCGCCGCTGCTCGCGGGCTGCACCACCATCATGTACGAGGGCGTTCCGCTGCGGCCCGACCCCGCGATCTGGTGGAAGATTTGCGCCGAGAACAATGTGAAAACGATGTCCTCGTCGCCCACCGCGATTCGCGTGCTGAAAAAGCAGGATCCGAAATTCATGCAGCAATACAAGCTGCCCAATCTCAAATATTTGTTCCTCGCCGGTGAACCGCTTGACGAGCCGACGGCGCGCTGGGTGAGCGACGCGCTTGGCGGTGTGGCGATCATCGACAACTACTGGCAAACCGAAAGCGGCTATCCGATCATCTCAACGCAAATCGGCGTTGAAGATACGCCTCGCAAATTCGGCTCGCCGTCGTTCCCGGTGTACGGCTTCAACGTCAAGCTAAAAAGCGAAGCGACTGGCGAGGTCACCAAAGCTGACGAGAAAGGCGTGCTGACCATCGTGCCGCCGCTGCCACCTGGCGCGATGACGACGGTGTGGGGCGACGACGAGCGCTTCGTGAGCACGTATTTTTCGACCTTCGCCGATGAGCAGGTGTACTCCAGTTTCGACTGGGCGACGCGTGACGCCGACGGCTATTACTTCATCCTCGGACGCACCGATGACGTGATCAACGTGGCTGGTCACCGGCTAGGCACGCGTGAAATCGAAGAGGCGTTGCAGTCCAATCCAATGGTCGCGGAATGCGCCGTGGTGGGAGTTGCCGATCCGCTCAAAGGCCAGGTACCGATTGCATTCGTCGTCCTGAAAGACCCGAGCAAAGCGTCGGATGCGACGAAGGTTGCAATTGCGCAAACGGTAGACAAAGAGATCGGTGCCATTGCGCGACCCGCAGCTGTTTACCTGGTCACGCTGCTGCCAAAAACGCGCTCAGGAAAATTACTCAGGCGTTCAATTCAGGCGCTCGCTGAAGGCCGCGATCCGGGTGATTTGACGACTATTGAAGACCCAGCCGCATTGGCGCAAATCCGGGCAGCGTTCGCAAAATAGCCGGGTATTGCGCGCCGCGAGCGCGTGATTGCCATAATTGGGTAATGGCGTTTTTCAATCCACTTGTTTCGTCCCTCGCCACCGCACTAATTGCGGTGGCGCTTTCCACCGGTTGCGCTGTTGTTGAAACCGGCGCATCGGTCGTCAAGGCAACAGCAAGCGTTGCGAGCGCAACAGTTGGCGTTGCATCCACCGTTGTCGGCACAACAGTCGTCGCTGGAAGTGCCGCAGTCTCCGCTGCAAGTGCCGCGAAATCGGTCACTGTCGCCGCCGTCGGTACCGCTGTCGCGGCGGGTTCACTCGTCGTATCAGGCGCCCAAGCCGTCGCCCGATCCAGTCGCGACAGTGACGTTGCAACGACCAGCGTTGTCGCCACCGCACCGGACCGTTTCAGCGCGACGGACGGACGCAAATGGACGACGCGAAATTGTCCGCATGTTGCCGTCGGCCAGCCCGCTCTGTGGGTCGCCACGCGCTCCGGAGAAACTGAAATTCGAATCAATTCGGGCACGCGTTGCCCGGTGCTTTCTCTTGACTAATTTGCTGCCATGAACGCCAATCCCGATCTTCTGAAATGGCTCAACGAATGCCTCGCACGAGGCCATACCCCCGAGAGCCTGACCAGCACTGCGCTCGGTTCGGGCTGGCATCCGGATCTGGTTCGTGCTGCGATGGCTGAGGCGGTGGGCAGCGAGCTCATCGCCCACCGCGCCGGCACGTCAGCAAGGACCAATGGCATCGCGCTGCCGGGTCCGGATTTGTCGCAATCTCCCACGTTCATCGACACATCGGATCGCCGGGTTGAGGTGTGGACGGTGCTCAAGCATCCGCGCGTGATCGTATTTGGCAATTTGCTCGCGCCTGAAGAGTGCGACGCATTGATTGAGCTTGCCCAACCCAAGCTCACGCGGTCGTTAACCGTTGATAACCAGACCGGTGGCGACGAACTCAATGCCGCTCGAACCAGCGACGGTATGTTCTTCGCACGCGCCGAAAATCCGGTCGTTGAACGTGTAGAAAAGCGCCTGTCGGAGCTGTTGCGCTGGCCGTACGAAAACGGAGAGGGCCTGCAGGTGCTGCGCTATCGGCACGGCGCGCAGTACGTGCCGCACTACGACTACTTCGACCCCGCACAACCTGGCACGCCCAAAATTCTGACACGCGGCGGGCAGCGCGTAGCCACGACCGTGATGTATTTGCGTACCCCTGAGCGCGGTGGGGCGACCGTGTTCCCCGACATCGGTCTGGAGGTCGCACCGATCAAAGGCTCAGCCGTGTTCTTTACCTACGACCGCCCCCATCCCGACACCAAATCGCTGCATGGCGGCATGCCGGTGACGTTGGGGGAGAAGTACGTGGCGACGAAGTGGATGCGGGAGCGGGAGTTCGTGTAGCGGGACGCTAGTGTCGCGTCACGCCTGAAATGACGCATCTCGCTTGCCCTGGCTGTGCACGGCGTCGTTGCAAATCTTGCGCATGCCCCGGCATGCGCTGCGTTTCGCGCCTAGCCCTGCCCACCGACGGCGGCGCGATATATCGTCATTTCAAACGTGACACGACACTAGGCCTCGTCGGCGTGCGCCCCGGTAGGCGTTCGGTTTTGCGCGCAGCGCTGCTCTGTGCCCTCTCCCTAACCCACTGCCGTCATCCTCGGCGCAGCCGGGGTCCAGTGCGTGAGTCCGTGCGGAGCGCAACGCAAACACATCACCATCTGCCACCATGCCGCCATGCCCAAGGGCAGTCACTTTATTTTTGCTTTTGCCGACGCAAAAGAAAGTGACTGCCCCGCGGCATGAGCGGCTCGTGGCATACGAGCCATCATCATTCGACGCGCCCCCTCACCCTAGCCCTCTCCCGCCTGCTTGAGAGGGGACAAAACCTACGGGTATAACCCGCGTAATTCCCGTGCCGCCAACACACGTGCGCAAGCAATAATAAAAGCAGAAGTCCGTAGGGATACTTTGTTCTTCTCCGCCGTATGCACCACTGCTTTCAGCGCCTCCACCATGATGCGTTCCAACCGGTCATTGATCTCTGCTTCCGTCCAGAAGAGCTTGAAAAGTCTTGCACCCATTCGAAGTAGCTAACCGTCACGCCGCCTCCGTTGGCTATCACGTCGGGGACAACCAGTGTCTCGGCTCATAAATTTTGGAACAAGAAAAGTGCCGAATTTTCGTGTCAGGCTAGGCGCAAAGCGGAACAATAGCGAGCTATTGTGAGCATTTGCAACGACACATGGCGCGGAAAGGCGGTACTTTTACGTTTCAAAATTTATGAGCCGAGACACTAGGATGCCGCGATCATGCAGCATGTCGTCTTCGGGGGATGGTGGGGCCGTTGGCACCTTCT
>JANXNO010000559.1 GCA_025354075.1 Burkholderiales bacterium
CGCTCGCGTCCGGCCTGCTGTTGTTCGGCATGTCGATTGTGTACGGCGCCACCGGCACTATCAGCCTCGGCGACATCTCGGTGGCGCTTGCCAAAGCCAACACCACGGCGGTCGCGCTGGGCCTCATCTTCATCGCGGCCGGCGTCGCGTTCAAGCTGGGTGTCGTGCCGTTCCACATGTGGGTGCCAGACGTGTACACCGGCGCGCCCACCGCCGTGACGTTGATCCTCGCCACCGCGCCGAAGATCGCCGCATTTGCGCTTGCGTACCGCCTGTTCGGCACCGGCCTGACGCCCGCGTACGAGGACTGGTCAATCATCCTCGCCGTCATCGCGACGTTGTCTATCGTGCTCGGCAATCTGATCGCGATCGCGCAGACCAACATCAAGCGCATGCTCGCTTACTCGGCGATTGCCAACATGGGCTTCCTGTTGCTCGGCTTCGTTGGCGGCGGTAAAGGGGGCTACTCGGCAGCGTTGTTTTACGCGGTCGCCTACGCCATCACCGGGCTGGTGTCGTTCGGTATTTTGGTGCTGCTGTCAGGGCGCGGCGTTGAGATCGAAAACATTGACGACCTCAAGGGCTTGAACGCGCGTTCGCCCTGGTACGCATTCCTGATGCTGCTCGCCATGTTCTCGCTCGCAGGCATTCCGCCAACCATCGGTTTCTGGGCGAAATTGTCGGTCATCGAATCCATCGTCGGCGCGGGCTACACCTGGATCGCCGTGATAGCCGTGCTCGCCTCGCTGGTTGGCGCGTTCTATTACTTGCGCGTTGTTCGCGTCATGTATTTCTCCGATTCGGAAGAGGGCGCAATTGCGCTGCCGAGTCGCGGCCAGGCCGTGCTGATTTCAGCCAACGCGCTGGCGATTTTGCTGCTCGGCGCGCTGCCCAGCCTGTTGCTTTCGCTCTGCGCAAAAGCATTGCAAGCCAGCTAAATCGCGATACAGCTTTAGCGTGAAACGCCCATTGAACGTGGGCTTAGTGCGATAAAGTGGCGAATATTGATAAACGGTGTTTTCGCGCGCCATCCCCAATAGCCGCGCCATTTGTGGCAAAAAGCTGATAGTAAATCGGCAGATCATAAGTTCGCAGCACAAACGCGGCGACTGAACCGCGCCACGCCCCCACGATCAAGCAACAGCGACAATTGCGCTGCCAGAGATTTTGTAACGCGCTTTTGCAGCGTTCGCGCTGAAAAACAAAGCCCCCGAGGAGGACTCCATGCCCGTGATCACCAACATCGAAGACCTGCGTCTGCTCGCCAAAAAGCGCGTGCCACGCATGTTCTACGACTACGCCGATTCCGGCTCGTGGACCGAGAGCACCTATCGTGGCAACGAGGCTGATTTTCAGTCGATCAAGTTTCGCCAGCGCGTCGCGGTCAACATGGAAAACCGCACCACGCAAACGACCATGGTGGGGCAGGTTGCGAAGATGCCGGTCGCGATTGCGCCGGTCGGACTTACCGGCATGCAGCACGCCGACGGTGAAATTCTCGCGGCAAAGGCAGCCGAAAAATTCGGCATTCCGTTCACGTTGTCGACCATGAGCATCTGCTCCATCGAAGACATTGCCGCCAACACCACGGCGCCCTTCTGGTTCCAGCTCTACATGATGCGCGACCGCGACGCGATGGTGCGCATGATCGAACGTGCCAAGGCCGCCAAGTGCAGCGCGCTGGTGCTCACGCTCGATTTGCAAGTCATCGGCCAGCGCCACAAAGACATCAAAAACGGCCTCTCCGCGCCGCCCAAGCCGACCATCGGCAACATCATCAATTTGATGACCAAACCGCGTTGGTGCCTCGGCATGGCGGGCACGCGCCGCCACACATTCGGCAACCTGGTCGGCCACGTCAAGGAAGTCAGCGACATGAAATCGCTGTCCGCCTGGACCAACGAACAGTTCGATCCACGCGTGTCTTGGGACGACGTGCAATGGGTCAAGGAACGCTGGGGCGGCAAGCTCATCCTCAAAGGCATTCAGGACGTCGAAGACGCCAAACTTGCAGTCGAGAGCGGCGCTGACGCCCTGGTCGTATCC
>JANXNO010000683.1 GCA_025354075.1 Burkholderiales bacterium
CTGCCGCGCGACTACTACCAGTTGGGCCGTGACACCTCAACGCTGGTTGGGCAGCGCAGCGGCTTTTCGCTGGCGCTCGGTGAGCGGGTGCGGGTGAAGATCGCGTCAGTCAATCCTGATACCGCGAAGGTGGATTTTCAGTACGTGGATCGGGCTTAAACTGGCCTGCCGCCTTACGGTGAGTGCCGTAGGGGGGTGGTAGGCGGGCTGGATGCTGGCGTTTGGGATGCAGCTTTTTGTCGAAAGCCAAGTCCGATATGGGCTTGGGGAAGTAAATGGCGGTTTGTCGATAAGTGCGAGATAGCGGCTCCACGCCTCCTGTATCGTTCAAGACAAAGACATGCAGGTCGGCGGAGGCCGCGCAGTATGATGCGGGCCGTGATTCTCCTGCTGCTAACGACCCATGAATTCACCTGATGCCGCTGCCGCCGTTGTTGAGTTCTGGACTGAGGCTGGCCCCGGTCGCTGGTTCAAAAAAGACAGCGCGTTCGACGAAGACTTTCGTGCGCGCTTTGCGGCTGCTCACGAGGCGGCGGCGAGCGGTGCGCTGGACGACTGGATGAACCGCGCAGACGGCGCGCTCGCATTGACGATTCTGCTCGATCAATATCCACGCAACAGTTTTCGCGGAACGGCACGCATGTTTGCGACCGATTCGAAAGCACTGAATGTCGCCAAACAGGCGACTGCCAGGGGTTTCGACACCGCTGTTGATCCGGCTTTGCGCAGATTTTTTTATCTGCCGTTCATGCATTCCGAGCAGCTGGCCGATCAGGATCGTTCGCTTGAACTGTATGCGCCGCTTGAGCCCGAATCGCAACGTTTCGCAGTGCTGCATCGCGACATCATCGCGCGCTTCGGGCGCTTTCCGCATCGTAACGCCCTGCTGGGTCGTGCAACCAGCGTCGAAGAGCGGCAATTTCTTGACGAAGGCGGTTTTGCGGGTTAGTGGACGATCAGCTTTTTGGTGAAAGTGCTGTTGCACAGGGGCTAAAGCATCAAATAGCAAAATGTCGACTATTGGCGTAATTGCGCGTTATGCCCATATTGAACGGGACTTTCAGAAAAAAGTTAATGTCTCGTTTTCGCGCTGAGAATCACGCAGGTCGAGCGCGGCCTCCCTACAATCACGCGCCATGACCGCCTTCGAACCCAACGTCCTCCCGACCCACCGCGCCATTCCATTTTCACTGCTGGGCCTGATTGCGATGGACATGGACTCCACCGCCATCACCATCGAATGCATCGACGAAATTGCTGATTTCGCGGGCGTGAAGGCCGAGGTTTCGGCGATTACCGAAGCGGCAATGCGCGGCGAACTCGATTTTGAGGAAAGTCTGAGGCGTCGCGTGGCCTGCCTGGAGGGTCTGCCCAGCACGGTACTTGCCGATGTGTACGAATCGCGCCTTCGCCCGTCGCCGGGTTTGGCGGAACTGATGACGCAAGCGCACAAAAATGACGTGAAAACGCTGCTCGTATCGGGCGGTTTCACCTACTTTACCGAGCGCATGCGGCAACGTTTTGGCTACACCTACACCCGCGCCAACACGCTGGGCGAACGCCACGGCCGATTAACCGGCACCGTCTGCGGCGCAGTGGTTGACTCCGGAGAAAAAGAGCGCCTGTTGCGGTTCGTTACGTCAACGCTGCCGCGTAACCGCTGCTCGACCATCGCCATCGGTGACGGTGCTAACGATCTGCCCATGCTGCACGCGGCAACACTCGGTGTCGCCTATCACGCCAAGCCAAAAGTGCGCGAGCAGGTCGCAGTGGCCATCAATGTGGGCGGATTAGACACGCTTCTTGCGCTACTGCCCTGATTTTGCGGGGCTTTCTGCGGGATTTTCTCGTTTTTTAACGCGCTGTTTGCTAGACTTTCCAGCTACGAGTGACACCATTATCCCTCGGGGAAAATCATGAAACACAAACCATCTTCTGCATCCAATGCCGCGCTAGCTATCCTGCTGGGCGGTGCCTCATTTATCACGCCCGCGCTGGCGCAGGACGCTGGCAAACCCACGCCAGGTGCCGCGCTGCAATACGTCGGCGCCGACACCCGCCTCGGCATCGGTTACGACAGCGAAACCAAGCTTCGCGGCGAGCTTTTTCAAGTGCTGCGCTCGGATGACAAGTCAGCGACGCTCGCCGAAATCTGGGCCAGCCGTAGCGCTGGAGGTGTCAAGCTGTCGCAACACTGGAGCGCCGGTAACTCAGCGGTGAACAAAGTGTTCATCGCCGCTGATCAGGGCGAGAACGAAATGCGCAAGGCCACAATCGGTGGCGGCCAGGAATACGAAAAATGGTTCTGGAACACCTATCTGAGCAAAGGCCTGAGCGGCGCACGTTTGACCGGCTCGTCGGCTATTGCCAACACCATCACGCAATCGGGAACCGAGGCTGGTCGTCCCTACGTTGAAGACGTCACCACGACCGTCACCACCCGCGCCTTCCAGCGTCCCTACGACTGGGGCGTCGGTGCACGCGCTGGACACTTCTACGAGTCAGCATTGCTGCGCGTCACCGCCGGTATTGATTACGAATGGGGCAAGTTCTCGTCAAAACAATGGACGGGCACGCTGGTGGCCGAGAAATTCTTTGCGGGTTCACCGATTTCGGTAGCAATCTCCGGCGAAATCAATCGTCGTGAAGGCGATTTTGAAGGCACCCGCAATGATCGCCGCGGTTTCGTCATGCTGCGCTATGAGCTAGGTGCACCCGCCACCAGCTTCCGCGCAAACAAGATCACGCGCACCGTTACCAGCACTGAGCGCGTGCCTGATCCCAACTGGAAACCAGCCGCCGTTGCAGCCCCTGCGGCTGGCGCGGTCGGCGCATCGAATGCACCGGCGGTGCAAGCTGCCGAGCCCGCAACGCGGATGGAAAAGCGTGTAACGCGGCAACAAAGTGCTGACGCTCAGGAGACCTATTTTGATTTGGGCTCCGCAAAACTGAAACCCGCGGCCAATAAAGAGCTCGACGCGCTGGTCGCCCGTATCGCCGCACAGCAGCCGTACGTCGACTTGCGCGTCAACATCGTCGGGCACACCTGCCCGACCGGCTCGGATCGCAACAACTTTATGCTGTCGAACAAACGCGCCGAAGTCGTCAAAGCCTATCTGGTTGGCAAAGGCGTGCCCGCCAATCTGATCAGCTCCACCGGTCAGGCTGGCAAATCGCCCAAGTATCCCGAGGTCAAGGGCCAGAGCTTCCGCAATCGCCGCGCTGATACCGACATCGTGATCGTCAAGGAAAAGACCGAAGACGTTCGCGTCGCAGTGCCGGGCTCGACCGCCGCTCCGGCGTCCGTCGCCACGACGACGCCGTCGGCACCGGTTGCGGCTGCCACTACCCCAGCCGTCGCACCGATGATTGATCGTCAAGTGACGCGGGACATCGTGGAGGACGTGCCAAACAACTGGATGTCACGCGCACTGCACAACCCGTCCCAGCACAAAACCACGGTCGACAGCTATCGCTGGGTTGAGACCAGCAGCGCGCAGGCCATCGGCGCGAGACGCTACCTCAACCGAGGACCGGCAGCCGTGGGCGATGCCTACACGGTGGACTGCACCGCGCCGTCAATCTTCAACGTGCTCGCAAACGACAGCGATCCCGATGGCGACGCATTGACCATCACGTCTGTGACAGCGCCCGCTAGAGGCACCGCTGCCATCGTCAACGGCAAAATTGTGTACACACCTAACGCCGCAAGTTGTGGCGGCGGCACTGACAGCTTCAGCTACAGCATCAGTGACGGCAAGGGCGGCACATCCACCGCGACGGTTGCAGTCACGATCAACAACACCACACCGCCACTGCCCACCAATAATGCACCGGTCGCGCTGAACGACCTGTACATCGTTCCGTGCCGAACCACGGCGGTGCTTGACGTGCTCGCCAATGACAGCGACAAGGATGGCGACGCGCTGACCATCACCTCGGTGACGCAACCCAGCAAGGCATCGATCTCGATTGGTGCAAACGGAAAATCGCTGCTCTACACGCCGGGCGCAGCCTGTTTCGTTAACGACACGTTTACCTACACCATCAGTGATGGCAAAGGCGGCACGGCAACGGCAACGGTCACGCTGATTGATCCCTGATCGTCGTGATTTAGCGCTCGCTGTTGCCTAACAACAGCAGCACGATGCAAAATGGACCGCTCTAGCGGTCCATTTTTTTGTCTCATGCGTCATATCCTGGTCGTTCATCATTCAGCGAGCGGCGGCACGCGACAGTTGGTCACGGCATTTTGTGAACGCGCGTCGAATGCAGGCAGTGTTGACGTGGTCACGCGATCAGCATCGGTTGCCAGCGTGGCCGATGTGCGCAATGCGGACGCACTCATCATCGCCACGCCCGAAAATTTCGGCTATATGGCGGGCAGCACCAAAGCATTTTTTGATCGGGTCTTTTACGCCTGCATGGCGGACACCACCGCGCTTGGGGGTGGCACGCAAAGTGTGCTCGCGGGGCGGCCTTATTCGGTGCTGGTGTGCGCCGGAAACGACGGTACCGGTGCCATGCAAAGCGTTGATCGCATCGTCACGGGCTGGCGCATGCGCAAGCTACATCCGGGCGTGATTGCACGACGCGTGGGCGGTGAGGCGGGTTCGGGTCGCGGGGTCTTGCGCGAAGAAGACCTCAACGCGTGTCGCGAACTGGGACAGTTGTTGGCTGAGGGTTTGGCGAT
This sequence comes from Burkholderiales bacterium, assembly GCA_025354075.1. Classification (GTDB taxonomy): domain Bacteria; phylum Pseudomonadota; class Gammaproteobacteria; order Burkholderiales; family Casimicrobiaceae; genus Casimicrobium. The sequence continues at coordinate 4,694 of JANXNO010000683.1, forward strand.
GGGCGCTTTGTGAAGCGACGGGCGCGATCCATTTGGGCGTCCGCGCCACCTGCCATCACATAGGGTGCGCTGTACGCACCAACCCGTTCAGATCCACAAAAGCTAGCGATGGTGCACTAAGCGCGCCCTATGACGAGCGGTGAAATTACTTCCAGGTCGTTTTGTTAACCGCCTGCATCACACCGGCTCCGAAGCTCATACCAAGGCGTTTCGCCAGTTTGTCGAAGCTGTTTTCTTCGATGGTGTAATCAACCAGATCCTCGGCCTTGACGAGGTCACGTGCCACGCTATCTACGGTACCGAGACCGTCAACCAGGCCGTTTTCAATGGCCTTGCTGCCGCTCCATATCAGGCCGCTGAACAAGCCTGGCGTGTTCTCTTTCAACCGCGAACCTCGACCGTCTTTCACGGCCTTGATGAACTGCTGATGCACGTCGGCAAGCATGGCTTCAAGATGCGCCTTGTGCTCCGGTTTCATGGGGGCAAACGGATCCATGAAGGCTTTGTTTTCGCCCGCAGTGACAGTACGATTTTCGAGACCGAGCTTCTCCAGAGCTTTGTCCGCTCCGAAGCCTTGATAAATCACGCCAATCGAGCCAACCAGGCTGGAGCCATCAACAAAAATTTTGTCAGCAGCAGCGGCAACGTAGTAGCCACCTGACGCGCATAGCTCGTCCACCACCACGTAGAGCGGCTTGTCCTGATAGTCCTTACGCAGCCGCTTGATCTCGTTGTAAATGCGCGCCGATTGCACCGGCGAGCCGCCAGGGCTGTTGATGTTGAGCACAACGGCCACGCTGTCCGGGTCTTTAAAGGCTGCTGCCAAGGCGGCGTTGATGTTCTCCGCGCTCGCCTTGCCGCCGTCGGAAATCTCGCCTTCCAGTTTGACCAGCGCCGTATGCCGTCCCACGCTGTCGGAAGTCGACACGCCACGACCAAGCCAGCCCATCGCAGCTGCAAATACGACGACGGCTAACGCTAACCAGATCAGCTTGAAAAAGATCGACCAGCGGCGCTTGGCA
>JANXNO010000689.1 GCA_025354075.1 Burkholderiales bacterium
TGCGGTCGCCGAGAACCTCGACGAGGTGAACAAGGCGCTCGCCCAAGAAGTGGCGCGCAGGAAAGTTGCTGAAAAAAATCTGACTGAAACCCGGGCCGATCTTGCCGACACCAAAGCGCAGCTAGCGGACGCGACCGATCAAGAATAAGCGCGCGTTGTTCGCCGTTATGTCAACTTGAACGCGGGCGCAAACGGATTTTCGATTTGCAATTGCTTCTTGACGAGCCATCCCGACTGCGTGTCCTCAAAGTACAGTGTCGTTGCTTCGCATGACAAGCCGTTTGCGACGATCATTGCGACGATCATTGCGACGTTAACGCTGAACAAGTATTTGACGGACAACTCCACGCCCACTTAGTGCGTCGCCTCGGTGAGCGGTTCAAGCTTGAGCGTGCGCCGCAGCGAGGACAAAACCGTAGTGACGTCACTCGCTGACATCTTGAATTTTCGCCTCGCAACCTGAGTAAACTCGTTCAGTACCTGCACGCTGATCATGCCGCCGAAGCTCACTACACAAGTTGGGTTGAGGGGCAATAAATACCGTCGAGTACTTGCAGTCGGCTCTGGTTTGAAGCGATAGCCTCGGCGAAGATCGCCTGACGGCTGGGCGAGTGACGCCTACGTTCGCCGGTTGATCACTGTGGACACGAGCGGTAACCCGTTGCGCGCGATCAGCCAAATTTGTGTGCTGTGCTTGATGAATCCGAGTGCTCGTCTCGGACCAATCAGCAAAAGCGTCACGGCCACTGCGCCGATCACCATTGGATTACTCACCACATTGCGTACAGCGGCCACTCGAGCGTCCACCTCCGACGCACCACGAAAAATCGGGGCCAATTGCTGCGCGAGTTGATGTCGCTGCTTCGTCGCGACCCGCAGCAGTCGTTCACGCCGTTCCGACAATTCTGTTGCACGGTTTGGAGCTTTCATGACGGCTCGGTCGACGTGCATGCTCGATCTGTGCGAAGCTCCATCAAGCTCGCCGCAAAGAGCGCTGGCTTTGCGGCGTAGCGCACGACGAGTACTCGCCAAAGCGCCACGGCGATCAGAACAAATACCGCGCAGAGCGCAACAATGGCCGAGAGACGATACGAATCCCAAAACGCCGCAACGATAAAAACTACCGTCAGCACAATGGCCACACCAACGCAGAAAAGTGCTGCGAGCGCAAGCAGCGCGAACCCTGCCAGGCGAAGCCATTCCTCTTCAATCTCAGTCGACAGCAGTTCAAGCCGTGTCTGCGCGATGGCCAGAAACGATCCACCCAAATTTTGCAGCGCACGCAGCAGATTTCCAGCAATACCCGCGGGGGCTTCACCGTCGCCGGGCATACCTAGCGGCGACCGATCAGCACGCCGATGGCGAGGCCGATTGCCGCGCCAATGCCAACGGCTTGCCAAGGTTTGTCGTGCACGTAGGCGTCGGTTACCCGCGCCGCGTGCCTGGCTTTGAGTCTGGCCGCATGCTCGATGTGTTTGAGCTCATCATGTGCCACGTTGAGGCTGTGCTCAAGCTTCTTTTTGGCAGCAGAGTAGCCCGCCTCGGTATTGTTGGACGTGACTCTAAGCAGCTCTTCCGCGCCGTCAACGACGGCCTGGAAATCATGGGCCAATTTGTCTTTGGCAGCGTTGAGACCTTCTATCGTATCCACGGCAATTCTCCTTTCGAGAAAGTTAGTAGCACTAGCCCGCGTTAGCTTATGCGCTGCGCGCAGAATTGTGTTGCGTTGCATCAACGACGGCAAAGAAACAACGGGTGCGCCTTCGCCGTGCGACGCATCGATGTGAACCCCAATTGAATGTGAGAGGTCCTCAGTACAGCTTGCGGATGAGCGCTGTCTCTACGCCCTGCAACGGCCCCAGAGGGTTGCGCTCCTTCTCCAGCGTGTGGATATTGGGCTGCCCGCTCCACACGTTGAAAATCACCACGTTTTCGTCGAGCACGATGACAGCATTGAAGCGCCACTCGGTGACGCTCGTCTCCTGCCGAAAACCGAGAACATCAAGCCAGAAACTGCCGATGCGCTGGCGCTCTGTGTGCGTCTGCTCAATCTCCAGGCCGGTACACTTTTGCTGCTTGATCAGGCAGGCGCGTAGTCCGTCGTCGAGCATGCCGGGGTCGAGCAACGGCACATTCGCCAGACGGCGCAGCAAATCGGTGTGATTGAGTGAGGTGATATTTGGAGTCACGTCGGCGTTAATGGCCATTGCGTTTAACTCGTCGATCGTGGTGTGCTGGATGATGATCCGGTCAAACGTGGCTTTCGCCTCGACGTAGTTTTGCCACGGCATTTTCACTTCCGCCTTTGATGTTGGCAACAACGATGCGCAACCTGCCAGACAGCCGAGGGCGGCGAGCACTAGCCACGTACGCATTCGCCAAACTGCGGCCAAATCGGTTTGAATCCGGTCTGATTGCATAGCTTTGCCCGTTTAGCCTTGCTCAAAAAGGTGGTGCTGCAGGTGCGAGTTCGCGGCCCATCTGCGTTATTTCCCTGCCAGCTTAGTCATGACCAGGCGCACCTCCTTTGCGCCAGGTCAACGTGCTGCGCGGTTGCAACGCGCATGCTTGAGCCATCACGCGCGCGCACCCGGAACCGTTTCAGTGCGCAATACGCATTCAGCGTGAACCACTTCTTTTCAGCGTCAGGCAGGGGCACCTCATGAGCTACAAAACCATTCTCGTCCACGTCGACAACAGCGAACGCGCGCTCGAACGCATACGCATCGCCATCGAACTGGCGCAGACCCATGATGCGCATCTGGTCGGGCTGGCAACGGTTGGTGTGATCGCGCTGTCAAACATCTACGGGCTTGATGGCACTCCCGCTTACATGGCCGAGGCGATGGCCGACTTGGAAAATCTGGCCACGAAGGCCGCGGGAAGATTCGCTGCGAAGGTCAAGGCTTCGGGCCTTACGTCGTATGAGAGCCGCGTTCATCGTGGCGATCCGGCTTACGGGGTACGTACCGACGCCCGCTACGCCGATCTGGTTGTGCTGGGGCAAACCGAACCTGGGCAATCGACGCCGGCGACGCCTGATGACCTGCCTGAGACCGTGATGCTCAGCTGCGGTCGCCCAGTGCTCATCATCCCCTATGCGGGTCACTTCAGAACGCTCGGTCGGCGGGTGATGTTTTTGTGGAATGCCAGTCGCGAATCCGCACATGCCGCCAGCGATGCGCTGCCGTTTTTCACTCGCGCCGAGGAGGTTCACGTCAGCGTGTTTGACGCCAAAGCCAACACCGGTGGTCACGGCGACGAGCCCGGCAGCGACGTGGCGACCTATCTAGCGCGGCACGATGTGAAGGTGATCGTTAACCGCGACACCAGCGACGGCGACGTCGGTTCGTCGGTATTGTCGCGGGCCAACGATTTTGATGCTGACCTCATCGTGATGGGCGGGTACGGGCACACGCGTTTGCGCGAGTGGGTGCTGGGCGGGGTGTCCGAAACGCTTCTGGAGCATATGACCGTGCCGGTACTCATGTCGCATTGAGGATGCGTTCAAGGAGACTTGGTGTCCTGCCAGTCACCGCGCTGGATGCCTCAAAGTCGTCACCTGAGCGTTACAACTTTTTCGGCTAATGACCGCTGAATAGGGGGTGACGGCAGATTGGAGTAATAGTCGACAAGACAAAAAACAGGCTGCTACCCCGCGTCTCGCCGTCGTTTATCAAAAAAGTTGATTTGAAAATCATTGAGTCTGACTGGATCAAACTCCGCTTCAAACCCGTCGCATCTCGCTCAGTGTGTCGCTGTCACGTTCAGTGAACGTTCGCTGCGGCGCACTCTCCTTGCTATGTCAGTGCAATATCGAGATCAGGCCGCGAGCGCTTGCCGGGTGCGCGCCAGCGACAGCGATGACCATTCGGCGTCTAGCGCATCGACCAGCGCATCGACCATCGCAGGTGTGTGGCAGGGGCCTGGCGTGATGCGCAGGCGTTCAGTGCCGCGGGCGACGGTGGGGTAGTTGATCGGTTGCAGGTAAATGCCGTGGCGTTCTTGCAGCCGGTCGGTGAGCGTCTTGGCGTGGACTGGGTCGCCGACGAATACGGGCACGATGTGCGAGATGCTTTCCATGACCGGCAGAGCGATGGCGAGAAGGCGAGCTTTGACCTCGGCGACGCGCTGACGCTGCAGGCGGCGCTCCTCTTGCGAATTCATCAGATGCGCCACACTGGCCAGCGCGCCGGCTGCCAGCACGGGGGCCAGTGACGTCGAGAAGATGAACGACGCGCCGAAGCTCCTGATGCAGTCGATCACCGAGGCGTCGCCGGTGATGTAGCCACCCTGCATGCCGAAGGCCTTGCCAAGGGTGCCCTGGATGACGTCGATCTGGTCAGCCACGCCCATTTCTTGCGACACGCCGCCGCCGCGGGCGCCGTACATGCCGACCGCATGCACTTCGTCGAGATACGTCATTGCGCCGTATTTTTTGGCGAGCCGGGCAAATTCACCGATGGGCGAAATGTTGCCGCTCATCGAATACACGCTTTCAAACACCACCAGCTTCGGGCGATCCGGGCTGATGGCAGCGAGTTTGGCTTCCAGATCCTGGGCGCTGTTGTGTTCGAAAATCACGCGGTCACAGCCCGCACGACGAATACCTTCGATCATCGAATTGTGGTTGTCGCCGTCGGAAAGGATGACGGTATCGGGCAACAGGGAGCCGAGCACGGTGAGGGAAGCGAGGTTGGCGCTGTAGCCGGACGTGAAACTCAGTGCTGCAGGTTTGTCGTGCAGGGCAGCCAGCAGGCGCTCCAGCTCGACGTGCAGCGCGTTGGTGCCGCCAATATTGCGCGTACCGCCAGCGCCAGTAGCACCGGCGTCGATGGCTTTGCTCATCGCGGCGCGCACTGACGGGTGATGGCCCATGCCCAGATAGTCGTTCGAGCACCAGGTGATGACCTCGCGCACGCCGTTGGGGCCCGCCCACTGCACGCGCGGAAACTGCCCGGCGGGCCGGGTCAGCTCTGCGAAAATTCGGT
>JANXNO010000047.1 GCA_025354075.1 Burkholderiales bacterium
TCGATTTTGAAGCGATATTGCAGCATCACCGAGAGCCGCCCGCGCGCGTCCTCGCCCGCACCTGCAGCCATGCGATCCACGACCTCTTTTTGCAGCATGAAGGTCATGTCGGAGATGCGGTCTTCGTACTCGCACAGCCGAAACAGAATCGGCGTGGAGATGTTGTATGGCAGGTTGCCCACAACGCGCAACGGCGCAGGCAAGGTCGCGAAATCAAACTCCATCGCATCGGCCTGATGCACACGCAGCTTGCCCGCATCAAACTCATGCACCAGCCGCGCGACTAGATCGCGGTCGATTTCGATGGCGTCGATGCTGCCGCCGGACCCTAACGCCGCGACGAGCTTGCGCGTGAGTGCGGCTTGGCCCGGGCCAATCTCCACGATGTGCTGACCAGCGTGCGGATCAATCGATTCCACGATGCGATTGATGATCGATTGATCGACCAGAAAGTTTTGACCGAAGCGCTTGCGGGCGCGGTGCGAGCCATATTCACTCATTCGAAATGCTCCAGTTCGGCAAGCAGTCGTGGCATCGTCTCACGCATGCCGCGATACGCGACGACTTCGGGCGTCATTGAACGCAACGACGCGGCAAGCTCCACAGCGCGTCCCGGCGTGATCGCCAGCACGTCCACCAGCGGGCTCATCATCACGCGAATGAAAAACACCGCTCGCTGCAAATGCGGCAGCGGCCAGGTCGTTTGTCGCTCTACGCGGAAGAAGAGGTTGGGCAATAGCGGCGACATATCGCGCAAGGCTTCCGTCCACCACGCCTCGTTTTTATCGGGATGCTGGTCAAGACTCGCGCTGGGCACGATGAGCCAGACGTGACGCAGCATCGCCTGCTTCATGAACGCCATGGTCATGATGTTTGGGCCAGCGGCTTGCAGCATTTGGTTGTCGGCGACAGGGGCGTGGATGGCAGCGAAATCCAGCCCGAGTTTTTCGCGTGGATCCCAGCGGGAGGGGAAGCAGACGGAGAGGTACTCGGTGCGCAGGGTGTCTTCGTGGTGTTTTAGGATGACGAAGTCTTCTTGAATAGCGAGTGCTACGTCCTGTCCCCTCTCCCCTTGCGGGAGAGGAATAGGGTGAGGGGTGACGTGGATCGGAGAATGGCCTTGGCTGGAACTGCCACCGGCCCCCTCACCCCAACCCTCTCCCGCGAGGGGAGAGGGGGCCAAACCGAGGATCGCGTTGAGTGTTTCGTTGTTTGCGCTGCCGACTAAAGCGCGTTCTGGATGCGTTGCAATCACGCGTTCCCTCTCGCGCCGGTACACATCCGCTGACCCATCCCGCAGCAACAAAGCAGGCGCATCCGCGTCAAGCTTCTTCAGATTCGGGCGCATGCGAAACGGCGTGGTCACGGGCCACGGCATGGCGTTGGCGGGGGTTAGCCAGTCAGGCTGCATGACTTACTGCGGCCACGCTGCGAGATACTCTTTCCAGTGTGCGCCGTCATGCGCCCCGAGCTTGTCGCGCAACAGCGCCAACTCGGCTGCGTATTCCGCTTTGTCCAGGTCGCCACGCATCGCGAGGAAGCGCAAAAACAGCAGGTAAGTGTTCGCCACATCGGTCTCGCAATAGGCGCGAATTTCTGCGATCTCGCCGCGCTGAAAGGCGGGCCACACCTGGCTGCCGTCCATGCCCAGTTTGCCAGGAAAACCGCAAAGCTTCGCCATCGTGTCGAGCGGGGCGTTGGCGCGTGCCTGGTACATCGCCATGAAATCCATCAGGTCGAGATGGCGCTCTTTGTAGCGGTTAAGGTAATGATCGAAACTAAAGGCGCGGTCGTTGGCCCCGGTTTCCAGAAAACGCGACGCGGTGACGCCCGTGATCAGGCCGCGCTGCATGAGCACCGGCAGGTCAAAGCCACCGCCGTTCCAGCTCACCAGATGCGGCGTTTTGCGCTCGATGAGCTCGAAGAATTTCTGGATGATCGTTGGCTCGTCGTCGCCGATTTCGCCAAGCGTCCAGATCGCGAGCTTGTCCGCGCCTTCGCGGAACGCGCACGAGATCGCGCACACGCGTTGCAGGTGATGCGGCAAAAACTCGGTGCCGTTCTTGATGCGCTGCTGAGCAAACGCCCACAGGGCAACTTCATCGTCCGTGAGCGTTGAGGGCAGATCGTGAAGGCGGCGCATCCCCGGCACGTCGGGGATGGATTCGATGTCGAAAACTAGGGTGGGCAGCATATCGACATTGTAGGAGCGGCTTGCCGCGACCTGAGGTGACGGTGCGAAGGTCGCGACAAGTCGCTCCTACAGTGGCAGCCGATAACGAATTGGTCCGCGAATCGACGTGCTTGGGTTGCGCACTTCGCCGCCCTGCGTGATCTCTATTTTTCTGGACGCCGCCAACGCAAAACCTACGTCGCGAACCTCACTCATGTGAACTCGCCAATCGTCCGACCACAAGGCTCGCGCTACTTCCGAGGGACAGATCGTACGATCAGGCGCGCGTGCAGCGCACTGGCGCAGAATTTCGCTCGCAATCTCCGCCTCGGTCAGCACGACTCAGCCCGGAAACACGCCCGTCGACAAATACCGATCACCCCGATCACAGATGATGAACACGAAGGTCGCGTTCTCGACGCCCTTCGCCAGACGCAATGTGATGGCCAACGCACCCGCTGCGCTAATGCCGCAGAAAATGCCTTCCTGCACAGCCATCTGGCGTGCCATTTCCTCGGCATCGGTTTGCGACACTTCTTCCACGCGATCAACTCGCGCTTTCTTGAAAATGGCGGGGCGATACACTTCCGGCCATTTACGAATGCCTGCGATGCTTGAACCGTCCGTCGGCTGCGCGCCGACGATGACGATGTTTTCGTTCTGCTCTTTGAGGTAATTCGAGATGCCGGTGATGGTGCCGGTGGTGCCCATCGCGCTGATGAAATGGGTCACGCGGCCACCGGTTTGCCGCCAGATTTCCGGCCCGGTGCCGTTGTAATGCGCCAGTGGATTGTCCGGATTGGCGAATTGATCCAGCACCCGGCCCCGACCTTGTTGCTCAAGCTCCACCGCGAGATCACGCGCGCCCTCGATGCC
>JANXNO010000067.1 GCA_025354075.1 Burkholderiales bacterium
GATGCAGCGGGGCCATTCGAAACACACGCTTGCCTTTGCTGTACTTGAAGTAGCCTACCTGCAACATCACTGAAACCGTCTCGGCAACGAACACGCCGCCCATCACCACGAGCACAATTTCCTGACGCACGATGACGGCGATAGTGCCTAGCGATGCGCCTAAAGACAGCGCGCCGACGTCGCCCATAAACACGCGCGCCGGGTATGCGTTAAACCACAAAAAGCCCAAGCCCGCACCCGCCATAGCCCCGCAGAACACCATCAGTTCAGCTGCACCGGGTATGTACGGAAACAGCAAATAGCGCGAATAGTCAACGCGACCCACCACGTACGCAAAAACAGCGAGCGCGCTACCCACCATCACCACCGGCATGATGGCGAGGCCGTCGAGTCCGTCAGTCAAATTGACGGCGTTGCTAGTGCCGACAATCACGAACCAGGTCAACGTGATGAAACCGAAAACTCCAAGCGGATAGGCGATGTTTTTGAAGAACGGGACGATCAAGTCAGCCTTCGATGGCAGCTCGTTGGTGAAGCCGCTCTGCACCCAGAGAAAGATCAGATCAAAAATCTTGCTGGTACTAGGCGCAGACACGGCGAAAGCCAAGTAAGTCGACGCCACAATGCCGATGAATGCCTGCCAAAAGAGCTTCTCTCTTGCGGACATGCCTTTCGGGTTTTTGTGTACGACCTTGCGGTAGTCATCAACCCAACCAATTGCGCCGAATCCGACCATGACGAATAGCACGACCCAGACAAAACGGTTGCTGAGATCAGCCCAGAACAACGTTGATATCGCGATAGAGGTCAGCACCATCGCGCCGCCCATCGTGGGCGTGCCTTGCTTTGCGAGATGCGATTGCGGGCCGTCGCTGCGCACCGACTGACCAATCTTCATAGCAAGCAGCCAGCGAATCATTCGTGGGCCCATTGCGAGTGCGAACGCCATCGCAGTCGCGCAGGCAAGCACGCTGCGTAACGTGATGTAGTTGATGGCGGAAAGGCCGCGGAATTCGCTGGCAAACAGATTGGCAAGCCACAGCAGCATTAGTGAGCCCCTCCGGCCATTTGTTCTAGTTTTTTGATCACACGTTCCGTGGCCATTGAGCGGGAGCCTTTGACGAGCAGCGTTGCGCCAGCGGTGAGTCTTGGATAGAGCGATACGGCCAGTGGGTCAACCTCGTCAAACGCCTGTCCGTACGAACCAAAAATGTGAGCGACGCGCTTCATTTTTGGCCCCAGCGTAAACACACCGTCGAGCGGCAATTTGCTCAAGTCCGTGGCTAACGCTTCGTGCAGTTGCTCGGTCGTTGAACCCAACTCACCCATGTCACCCAACACCAGATAGCGCGGTGTAGCGTGGCCTACAAGCACTTGGGCTGCGGCTCGCATTGAGGCGGGGTTAGCGTTGTAGCTGTCGTCAATTAAGGTTGTGCCGTTGATAAACGGGCGCGACGTCAATCGTCCGCTGACGTTGACCGTAGCTTCGAGCCCTCGCTTTATCATCGAGTCTGGGACACCAAGAGTTCGTGCCACGGCAACGGCAGCGAGCGCATTGCTCACGTTGTGTTCGCCTTCGATGGGCAGTTGAATTTCAACGGGACCAGAGTGGTCACTTGAGTTGAGTAACATTTGGCCGGGTAGAGCGCCCGATTTCCCGGTCGCATTCTCGGTTGCTGCGAGGCCAAAAGTGGTGACGGCGCGTTCGCGGCAG
>JANXNO010000070.1 GCA_025354075.1 Burkholderiales bacterium
CCGATTCCGGTGTCTTTGTCAGGCGTGAGATTGCTCGCATAAATCGCGCCGAACGGCGTGTCCACCGCGCGGCCTCCGGCGTAGGCTTCGCCGCCGCGCGCCGTATGACAGCCCGCGCAATTGCCGATGCGCGCGAGGTATTCGCCGCGCTCGATTTGCGCTGTGGTGGCAACGAGCGGTGCGTTGTCGGCAGCGACCGAAGAGCCGCCGAACACGTCAAGCAGCAACTTGGTCAAGATGCCCGCAGCGATGAAAAATGAAAAGCCATAAGCCAGCGAGCGCACGTACTTCATTGCGGGACTCCACCGCATTTCAACGGCAACGGCGCATCCAGTTTCGCAATCGGTTTTGCTGGCGTGGGCACCGGTTGCGCTGACAACCAAGCCGCCACCGCGCTCACGTCGTCTGGCGACAACGCCTTGGCCACGCCCGCCATGCAATCAGGCGAATGCGCACGTCGCTGGCCCGCCCGCCACGCACCCAATTGCGCGCTCAGATACGCACCCGGTAGCCCCAGCAAAGCGGGAATGGCGGGCGTCACCCCCGTAAGCGGCAGGCCGTGACACGCCGCGCACGCAGGCAGTTTGCGCGACGCATCGCCGCGCAACACCAGCGTTTCTCCGCGCTTCAAAATGTCAGCCGATGCAATCGTTGATTGCGGTGCAGGATACGGCAATTCCAGCGCCGAAAAATACTCAGCAATCTCACGCAGATACGCGTCCGACAACGGCTGCAACAAGTGCGACATGGCAGTGTTATTACGCCGCCCATCGCGAAAATTCATGAGCTGATTGAACAGATAGCCTGCGGGCTTGCCCGCAATGCGCGGCAGATATTCGGCGTTAATAGTGCGACCCTCTTTGCCATGACACGAAATGCAGGCGCCGAGTCGCTCGGTCATTGCTTCATACGTCAGTGGGGCCTCTGCGAAACCAACACCTGCAGCAACAAAAATAAAACCAATAATCGAATGTGAAATTCGTCGAATCGCGCGCATTGATGTGATCAAACCACTCTGTCGATGAGCCAGTTGATTGCGAAAGAAGCGAAAATATTGCACAGCCTAAACAACAATCGCTTGCTCCACAGCCGCGATAAAGTGAGGCACCGCACGGACGTCGCGAAACACCGATTCTGCCTGCGCCGACATGGCCCGGCGAACAGCGGTTCGTTCCTCGGCATCAGCCAGCAATCGCAGCGTGATGGCAATGTAGGACTCCAGATCATGTGCGACGGTGGTCGCAACGTCCATGTGCGCGAGCGCCGACCAGGCTAAGCGACTGCGCATCAATTCACCGGGCCAGGTCACGATGGGAATGCCCGTCACCAGCGCGTCCCACGTGGTGATCCCGCCGCCTACCGGAAACGGATCCAGCATCACATCACAGGCTGCGACTAGCGCAATAAATTCACTGCGTGAGCGGCGCGGAAAGTAGATAAAGCGCTTGGCGAGTGCGCCCATTTTTTTCTCAAAGCGCTGCGAGATCGCAGTGACTTGCCCGGCATGCTTGGCTTGCGGCAACAAAATGTGTGCTGTTGGACAAGCCTGCAAAATGCCATGTAGCGCGTCGTCGAATTGCGGCATCAGTTTGAACAATGACTGGGGACAAATCAGCAGCGGCCCATCGCCGGGGAGGCCCAATTGCCGCCGTGTGTGTGGTCGGCCCGGCAGCTCGGGTGCGGG
>JANXNO010000073.1 GCA_025354075.1 Burkholderiales bacterium
CGCGCATCGCCGCGAGGTTTTTGAGCGGAATACTCGGTTCGAGCAGGTGCAGCGCAATGTCGATGACCGGCGCGTTGGCATTGGACAGTACAGCCACACCCGCCTTGCGATCAGGATCGACCCACAGCGAAGACGTAAATCCGCCGGTCATGCCGTCGTGATTGAACACGGTGCGTCCGTTAAGTGGCGCAAGAATCCACGCCAGACCCTGCGCATTCATCTGTGACATGCCGTCGCCGTATCGCTTTTGCGCGAGCACAAACGCGGCCCGTAGCGGCGTGTCAATCGCGCCGCTCGCAGCCTGCGCGTAACGGCCCATGTCGCGCGCGCTCATGATGAGCGCCCCGACAGGCGCCAGCACGTCGAAACTCCAGTGCTTGTTGCGTTTGAGCGTGGCGTCGCGGTCGATGTAATGCGGATTGCTGAAACGGGCGCGCTCGCGGTTGGGGATGTCCAGATAGGTGGAGGTGAGCCCGAGCGGTGTCAGTACACGCTTTTGCAGCAGATCGGCGTACGACGTGTCGGCAGCGCGCGCGAGCACGTAGCCGAGCAGGCCGAAGCCGAGGTTGGAATAGTTATAGACCTCGTCGCGTTTTTTGGTAGTTTTGCCGCCGTCGGTTTCGACCAACGTCTCGCGATCTTTCAGGTAAATCAGCAATTGCTGCTCGCGGTAATCGACGTACGGATCGGCACGCGTGCCGTTTGGCATGTTGTCGGGCAGGCGCGGCAGGCCGGAGCGGTGCGTGGCTAGATCGACCAAGCGAATCGGGCTGCCTTCGTGGTCGCGCAGTTTCAAGCCACGCAATCCTTGCGGCAGCCATTTTTCAACCGGATCATCGAGCTTGACCTCGCCCTTGATCACCATGTCGGCGAGCAGCAGCGCGGTGAAGGTTTTGGTGACTGATCCGACCTCGAACAACGTGTCCGGTGTGATCGGTTCCGACTTGTCAACGCTCATGGCGCCGTGCGTCACGATGCGCACTTTGTCGCCCTCGACGATGACCGCTGCGAGGCCGACCGCCTGCTTGTCGACATCAATGCGTTGCGCGAGGATTGCCTTGATCACGCCGTCGGTGGCTTGCGCCTGTGCCGGTGTCGCGAGGGCGGCGAGCGTGACGGCGAAGGCGGCGATGCAAATCGCAAACACGTGGCTACGATGCGCAGCAGAAGTTTTCATGGTTTCAGTCTGAAACTTCGACAATCATCATGCTACGGTCAGCGGTGCGCCGTAGCGATGGCGGCGCGACGAATCACTTTGTGCGTCGACAAACTGCGGGAATTCACTGAAAATTCTATTCAACTTGTGTGTGAACCCGTTATCTCAATTGGGCTTAGACCATTATTTAGTCATAAGTCGACAATTTAATAAATGACCATTGAAGCCCAATTTAAATGGACTTTGTGACTGAAAGCTGTATTATTTTCAAGGTCAAATTGTCTGTCTGCGGAGACACGAATTGATCAACTTAATCAATGAGTTATCTGAATTTCTCGTTTTCTGGTCGCTGCTGTGCGACAACGGCGCAAAGAAAGTCGAGCGTTTGGTCGAACTCACGCCGCATGACGGCATCATAATGGGCTGAACGCTCAACTTTGCGTGTGCGCGCAGCAGCATGGCTGTGTGGTTTGACTACTGCACGGCGCGGCGCACACCCCTGGGGAGGACGACTTGGGCGTTCAGACGTGGCGGACCTGCGCGGCGGTTTTTCACCGTCAGGACCGCCTGAAACACACTCATTTCGAGGAGAACCCCATGCTGAAAAACTCATTTCTCGGTCGCCGTGACGAGCCACAAGCGCCTGCCAGCAACGGTCGCGCATCTACCGACATGCCGCGCTACGCCCCTCAACCGGACGCACCACCGCTGTCGGCGGTTGCTGTCACCACCGCCGTCGCGCCAGCGCGGGTTACAACCGAGACGCGGCCCGCTTCGGGTGCGAGCACCGAGATCATGCCGCACAAAGAGCTCGCCCCCGGCGAACCGCGCCTGACCGTCGGCCCGAATATCAAACTGAAGGGCGCTGAAATCAACGACTGCGACACGCTGGTCGTCGAAGGCCACGTCGAAGCGTCGATGGACAGCAAGACTTTAGAAATACTCAAAACGGGCTCGTTCGACGGTACCGTCACCATTGATGTGGCCGAAATTCACGGCAAGTTTTCCGGCAACTTAACCGCTCGCAAAAAGCTCATCGTGCATGCGACGGGCTGGGTGTCGGGCGTCGTGCGTTACGGCTCACTGCTGGTGTCGGAAGGCGGCGTTGTCAGCGGCGACATCGCGTCCATCGACAGCAAGGGCGAGACGCAATCGCAAGGCCAGATGTTTGCCGGCTATCCGTCCGCGCGCAGCGGCAGCGCGAAACCCAATGGAGTCAACGGTGTTGAATCGCATGCGGCGGCCTAGTATGAAGCGGCGCGGCGGTCGCGCTCATCTGGTTGACGCCAGCACCCAACCGGAAGCGACACACACGTTGGCCGCGCTGCTGCACCGAGCGCAGCAATGGTTGGCAGCGCGCGAACGCTTGATTGCAGGTTGGTTCGCTCATTTTAGGCTGTGTGCCGCGCCAAAAATGCTGGAGCGCAAGCTGGGTGGCGCGGGTGCCATCGTGCTGCCATTTTGGTGGGAATACGAAAGCGAACTCAAGTGCCGATTGGCGTTGGAGGCGGTGCTTCGGCGATTGTTTTCCGTACGACCGGACGCGGAGGGTATGCCTGCGTAAATGGGCAAATTTCAGTCATGGATAGGACATAGGGGCGCGAAGCGCACCCTATGACCGAGCGGTTTACACCACGGGCGGAAATTGCAGCTCGAAGCTCACGCCGTCGACCTCGTTCTTCGCGATCACGGTGCCGCCCATTTTCGCCATGTAGGTCTTGGCTACGAACAGTCCCTGGCCGCGTGTGCCTGCCGTGTTTTCTGCTTTCGGATCAGACACGCCGTATTCGAAAATCTTGTCGAACAGATCGTCGGCAATGCCTTCGCCGATATTGCGCACACGGACGGAAGAACCCATTGCATTGCTGTCCAACGTGATTGTGATGGCCGTGCCTTCAACGCGATGCCGATCTGCATTCGTGAGGATGTGTGTCAACACATCTTCCAGCGAATATTCGTCTGCTCGAACATTCGCCGAAGCCGCGTTTGCAATGAACTCAACGTTCGCAATGCCCGCACTCTGAGCGTTGTCGGCGACGTGACCCAGAAATTCGCGTAGATCGAGCACGTCCAGACGCAGTCGTGTTGACTCAAACGCCTCACTCGGCGATGCGCTGCCGTAGAGCACACGAATGGCCTGTTGCATGCGATGAATGTAGCGTGCGCTCGGGTCACCCTCGTTGCCGTGCAGCACCATCAGCGATTGCAGCGGCGACATGATTTCGTGACCCACCGCGTGCCACGTGTCACGCTCACGCTCGGCGCGCAAGTGCTCACGGCGCACATCTTCGTTGACGCGATTGAGCAGGTCGTGCAGGCAGCTTGCGAGAATGCCCAACTCGTCCTTGCTGCGCAAATCGGCAACGTTGAAATTCACCACGCCTTCTGCGCCCTTCACGTCCGCTGAAACGGAGCGCGCGCGTTTTGTCAGCTCGGCGATGCGACGAATAATGCCCGCCTCGACTACCAACCACGCTGTGCCGATGGCCAGTAGCATCGCACCGACAAACCACGACACACGGGTCGCCACCGTTGCCAATGCGCGGTTGACGCTGCGCACATCGCCGGTCAACGTGACCTCATAGCTCCCCAGTGCCGTTGAGACCGTGTCGCGCGATTCGAGCACCGTGTCGAAGCCTTCGACAGGTAGACGGCGAATGAGTGTGTCGATCCAGGGAGACGAGGGCGTTGCGTCATCAGTCAGTGCGCCGAGTTTGGCAACGTCATCTTTCGCGCCCATTTTTTTAACCCGTAATGACTCGCCTGGCAGCAACAGCGAACGCAGATCATTCAACGAAAACGGCGGCGTTGCACCGTCGGCATTGCTGTCGAAAATCGCGGTGGCATTGTCTGGCGCGAACACTTCGATGCGCACCAACGTTTTGTCGAGATCGGCGGGCGGCCACGCAGGACGCGGTTGCTGAAACAGCGCATCGCGAAACACGTCGACGGGCAAACGGATCGAGAAGAACGAGCTCTTTTCGCATGCGGTAGAAGTGGTCAACGAATCAGCTGCGAGACAGGGCGATGACTGCCAGATCCATCCGCGAAAATCGCGTACGGGCCTGGTCAACGCGAGCGTCTCTCCGGTTTCAACAAAGCCCGTCAAGCGACCGCGAATGCCGCTCGCAGCAGGCGCGAAGGACGAGCCCGCCGATTCACTTCGCTCGAACGGCGCAATCCAGCGCGACTGCGTGCCTCGCATATCGAGCGTCACACGAACACGATGCACGCCACGCAAATCGCGTTCGCCTGAAGTACGACCCACCAGATCGCCACTGGCGAAACGGCCCGCAATGTAGATGAAACCGCCCGCCCACGGGTTGTTGCCAACGGCCACGCACACCGCGCCAAACTGCTTGTACTGCACGAGGCAACCCGTCGTCTCTACCGCCTGCTGCACTTTGTTCGGATCGTCAAAATCAATCGCCGCGTAGGGCAACACATACGGATGTAGCGGCGTCACGTTCGCGGAGGCACTTCCAGGATTGAGCAGGGCAAGTTGCCCCGCAGGATGATGCAGTCGCGACGACACCTGCTCCTGCGTTTTCTTAAAGCTCGCCTGATAGTTGCGATAGCTGAGTTGCTTCTCTTCCTGCAGCAAGGCAAGCGCCATCGCGAGCGTTGCAATCGCCAACAGTGCGAACACGCTGCGCAGCAACAGGCGCTGACGGAACGAAGCAATGCCGGGCCGGCGCAAATTCATTTCGCCGCTCGTGGATGCGTGATTTCGACCCAGCGAAAGCCACGCATTGGCACGTTTTCAATCGCATCAAACTCGGGATCAATCTCGCGGAACGCATCGCGAATGGTGCTGATGTGTTTCCTCACGTTGTCACGATTGCGCCCACTCTTGACCACCTGAAACAAGTCTTCATACGACACCACCTGACCCTGATGCTCGTGCAGCGCCGCGAGGATTCGCTGCGCAGTTAACGGTAGGTTAATGCGCTGGCCACGCCACTTCGGCGAGCTTTGCCGCAGCGGGTCTAACGAGAGTTCTTCGTTGACTACGTCCGGCGCTTTGGCGTCACGCTCACGCTGACCTTTCGATGCACGAAGAATTTCGAGGAAGGTATCGACGAAGTCGGCTTCTTCAAACGTGGTTTTTTGCAGGTAGTCCCAAGCGTCCAGAGCCTTCATGATGCTGCGATAAATAGTCGCGGGCATCGCAGACACCACCAGCACAGGCGTGGCATGCTGCTTGTTGATCGCGTTGATGAGCGCAACGCCCGCATGACGTTCGCGACCCAGTTCGATGTCCATGATCACGAGGTCATAGCGCTGGCGAAGAATCGCGGCCTCCGCGTCGTCCCGAGTGAACCATTGATCAACGCGAACGTCAGGGCGCGCGGACTCAATCCAGCCGCGCAATTGCGCACTCATGGGTGGGTCGTCTTCGATGACGGCGATGTGAAGCATGTGAATTTCCAAGTGACTGATTTTTTTTTCGTAGGGCGGGCACGGGGTGCCCACCCTACGACGATGTTGTCGGTGAACGTATTGATCAATTATCTGACCCGCCATTCATTTGCGGTGTGAGTTTTTCTTCCGTCGGCGGACACGTAACTCACGACCACGAGCGAAACCGCGATTTTGCTGACTGAAGACACCCCGCGACGCTCTTGTTCGTTCTATGGGGTGCTCAACAGAATTACACCCAGAGAAACAGTACACATAACGAAGTTTCTCAGCCACGTCATCCAAACCACATTTCAACTTCCGGGAGCACCACATCATGTCGAATCGAATCAAAAGCATTGTCACTGCGATCAGCCAATCCATCAACCAGACCTTCGCAAAATTTGGTCGCAACGGCGCGCGGACGGCCACGGCAGCGAAGGGCGCAACCGCCAGCATTGGCGCATCGTTGATGCAGCGTCGCATGCTGGTTGCGAGCGTGGCAGCGACCGCCGCAATCGGTTGCGGCCTTTACACGCATCCACCGGTTCGCACGGTGGAGGCGGGCGACACGGGCGTTCGTATCAATCGTTTCACCGGCAACACCAGCGAATGGCGTGATGGCACGGTGCTTGTCGTGCCCGGTTTGCATCAATGGCGCGCGTTGCAACTGCGTGATCAGGCGTACCGGCCTGGCAGCAAGGACGGTGCAGAAGCAGCATTTCAGTCGGTTGAAGGTTTGTCTTTCGGCGCAGATCTAGTAATTCGCTACGCAGTCGATGCAACAAAAATTGAAGCACTGGCCAAATCATTGCCGGAAAACATCGAGGGTGAAGTCGTCGAACCGGCTGTGCAGGGCGTGATTTACAAAGTGCTGGCGCGTTACACGATTCGTGAAATTTTCTCGTCTAAACGCGCCGAGATTCAGCAAACCATTGAGACTGAACTCAAGCCCAAGTTTGCTGCTGACGGCATTGTTTTGCGCTCGGTGCAAATGGGCAAAGTGGAGTTGCCCGCTGAATACCGAGCGGGTATGGAGAAGCTGCTCGCCGAAGAACTCGAATCAGAAAAAATGCGCTTCACACTGGAACTCAAAGAGAAGCGTGTGAAAGAAACTGCGCTTGACGCGGAGGCACAAAAGGTGCGTCGCGAAAAGGCTGCCGAGGCATCAGCCAGCGAACAGATCATTGCTGCGCGGGCGCAGGAAGAGGCGATGAAACACGTGTTGCCATTCAAACAGAAGCAGATCGAGCAGCGCCAGCTAGAAGCTGAAGCCGAGCGCGTAGTACGCGTGAAAGGCGCGGAGGGCAATGCACAAGCACGTCGCATCGAGGCGAGTGGTGAGGCGGATTCAAGGCAGAAACTGGCCGATGCCGAGGTCTATCGACTGGATCGCGTGGGCAAAGTAACCAGCGAACAGATGGCCCGTGAAGGCGCGCTCATCACCAAACATCCGCTGCTGATTCAGAAGACGATGGCCGACAAACTGTCCGACAAAATTTCGGTGATCATTGCACCACCTTCCACGAACGGCGACTTCATCGGCGCGCACTTGCTCGGCACCACACGCAACAACAAACAACCGGCAGTCGCTGACAGCGAAGAGCAAGTATCCGCTGGCAGCAACAAGGAGCGCCAATAATGTCTATCAGCACACTGGTCGCAGCCGCCGCGCTCGCCATCGTTACTCAGGATCAATCCGTGCTGCGCGCTGCGCCGCGCGACTCCGCGCAACAACAGACGGTGCTCTCGCAGGGCGACACACTCGAGGTACGCGGAGAGAAGCAGGATTACTTGCAGGTGTACGACCATCGTCGTGAACGTGCGGGCTATGTTCGCGCATCGCAAGTGCGGCGCACCTCACTCACACGTGCTGAAGCACCGGAGCTGCTCGCAGTCGCCCGTTTTGTACGCGACACGCCGGGGTCTGAGGCGATGGGTATCGCGCTCGTTGCAGCCTACATCAAGGCAGCGCCCACGCAGTCCATTGATACCGAGCCGTTCGACATTCTGGGCATGCTTGCAGACAGACTGGCTCGTCGCGCATCGACCGCGAGTAAGACGCAAGAGGCAACTGTTGCGGCGCACATCGAAGTCGCTAAGCGCTATGGCGTGGTTTTCAAGGACATTGAGCGAGACGGCCGCGTTCGTGTTTGCTACGACGGTGAAGCGTTTCGTCGCGTGCTTGCCATGTCGAAGGATGGGCAGCAGCTAGCGAACGCAGCGCTCTCGATCACACGGCCCGAGTGCATCGATCCTGCGATGCTGCCAACGGCGCGCATCGCAGTCGATCAATGGCGCGCTGACGTGCTGGATCGTGTTGATACAGCGTCGCTGCCGGAGCACATCAAGAATCGCATCCATGCGCGGCGTGCCGGTGTATGGGCAAGCGTTGCGTTCAATCAGGCGCGGCGCGGTGAGTCGGCCAACGTTGCAGCCATGCGTGCGTTGGAAGAATTGGCTGGTGTGAACAAGGCGGAGTTGGCGGAGGAGGATCAGAGCGCGTACACGGAGGCCGCGATTCGCGTAGGTGCGGTGCGCTGGGGTGCGCTTGCGTCTTCGGTGGCCCCTGTGCAAAAGGTCGTGGTGACCACGGCGCCTGGCGAAAGTGGACAGACCTGTGTGGCGCTCACCGACGCCCGACGCACCAACGCCAAGCCCGCTGCCGTGCGCTGCACTTACGGCATCGTGTGGACGCAATCGGCATCGGTGAATGCAGCAGGTACGGTCGTAACGCTAGCGGTGCAACCACTCGATGCGTGGCGCGAGCTGTGGGTGTTCAAGCTGGGCGCTGAAGGCTGGACGGCGGACGTGTTGCCGCCCGCTTCGTCCTCGCCCGATCTGGGTTACGTTGAATTTGCGGGTTGGGTTCCAGGCGGCACGCATTTCCTCGCAGCGCGCGAGACACGCGTTGACGGGCGTATGCGCAGAAGCTTTGAGCTGGTTCGTCTCGATACGCTCAACACCGAGAAGAAAGCGGAGGAGCCGTCATCACTCAGCACGTTCTACCGCTGGCAGGATGCAGCCTGGAAAAAGCAGACGGTGAGTTTGCGGTGAGGGCGCACGGAGCGAGCCCTCATATTTCAGCTAAGCGAATAGCTCCGCATGCTGCTGCCGCAACAAATTCTTCTGCACTTTACCCATCGCGTTGCGCGGTAGATCGTCAACGATGAACACCCGTTTCGGCACTTTGAAATTGGCAATTTTTGATTTGAGATCCGCCAGCATGGCGGTTGCATCAAGCGCGCTACCCGCTTTACCAACCACCACCGCAACGCCCGCTTCGCCGAAGTCGGGATGTGGCACACCGATCACTGCGGATTCGGCCACGCCGGGCATGTCGTTGATGTAGCCCTCGATCTCGGCGGGGTAGACGTTGTAGCCACCGCTGATGATCAGGTCTTTGCTGCGGCCCACGATGACCACGTAACCACGCTCATCAACCTTGCCCACGTCCCCGGTTTTGAACCAGCCGTCGACCGTGAATTCTTCTTTCGTCTTTTCAGGCATCCGCCAGTAGCCACTAAACACGTTGGGGCCTTTGACTTCGATGCCGCCGATTTCGCCGACTGGGCACGACTCGCCCTTGTCGCCCGACACGCGCACCTGAACGCCCGGAAGTGGGAAGCCCACCGTACCGCCGCGTCGTTCGCCATGTTGCGCGTCGTATGGGTTGGACGTGAGCATGGCGGTTTCGCTCATGCCGTAACGTTCGAGAATGGTGTGCCCGGTGCGGTCGCGCCATTCGTTGAATGTTTCGATGAGCAGGGGCGCTGAGCCCGCGACGAAGAGCCGCATGTTTTTGCACGTGTCGCGATTGAGACGCGCATCTGAGAGCAGCCGAACGTAGAGCGTCGGTACACCCATGAACACCGTCGCTTCGGGCAACCGAGCGATCACCGCATTCGGATCAAACTTTGAGAACCAGATCATCTTTGCGCTGGACAGCAGCGCACAATGCGAGGCTACAAAGAGCCCATGCACATGAAAAATCGGCAGCGCGTGAATAAGCACATCGTTCGCACTCCAACCCCAATAATCCTTAAGCGTCAGCGCGTTCGAAAGCAGGTTGTCGTGCGACAGCATTGCACCTTTGCTGCGTCCGGTGGTGCCGCTGGTGTACAGAATTGCGGCGAGGTCGTCACCGCTTTTTGTTACGACGGTATGCGTTGCCGAATGTCCTGCAGCGGCCTCGACGAGCGTGCCGCCACCTGCGTCATCCAGCGTAAAAACGCGCGTGACTTTTGCTGCGTCGGCAATGGGTTGAATCCATGCCAGTGATTTGGACGAACACACGACGACTGCAGGCTCCGCGTTGCCGATGAAGTATTCGATCTCGCTCGCCTGATACGCCGTGTTGAGCGGTAGATACACATAGCCTGCGCGCAACACGCCGAGATACAGCATCAGCGCTTCTACACTTTTCTCCGTTTGCACGGCGACACGACTGCCTTCAGGCAGGTCGAGCGACGCAAGCAGGTTGGCGATGCGTGCGGTTCGCTCGTCTAGCTCGCGCCACGAGTAGGGCTTGAGCGTCGCACCGGTGCTGCTGTCGGCGGATTCGATAGCGATGGCAGACCGATCCGCCGGAAATGCTGCGCTTATGGCTGCGTAGAGATTTTTATTGTTCATGATCTTTTCATGTCGCTCGTAGGGTGGGCACCCCGTGCCCACCGTGTGGTTAGTCACCCGTCGGTTGCTCTGCCACCGCTTGGTGGGCACGGGGTGCCTACCCTACAAAGGTGATGTGATCCACTTTTTTATTACCGTCGCGTATGCACTAATCCAGCTTCGCCCCAGAAGCCTTGGCAACCTCGGCCCAACGCTTGATCTCTGAGGTAACAAAACCACCGAACGCATCGCCATACATGTCGGGCACCTCCGCGCCCAGTCCGTTCCAGATGACTTTCAGCTCCTCTGAGTGGTACGCTTTTTTGAGTTCCGTCTGAAACTTTGCGATCACATCAGCAGGCGTGCCCTTAGGAGCCCACAGGCCGTACCAGGTCGAGACTTTGTAGTTCAAGCCGGATTCCATCGCAGTGGGAATATTAGGGAATCCCGGTGCGCGTTTTTCGCTGGCTACGGCAATCGCTTTAATGCGTCCGCCCTTGATATGGCCCGCGCTTGAGCCCATGCCGTCAAACATCACGTCGATCTGTCCGCCCATCAAATCGGTGAGTGCAGGACCTGCACCTTTGTAGGGGACATGGGTGATTTTTGTGCCTGCGAGGCTGTTGAACAATTCACCCGCGAGATGATGGGATGAGCCGCTACCTGCCGAGCCGTAATTCATCTTGCCATCTGCTTTTTTCGCAGCGTCAATGAACCCTTTCAGATCATTCGCGGGTACTTTTTGGGGGTTAACCACGATCACTTGTGGCACCGACGACACCAGTGCGATGGGGATGAAACTCTTCTCGATATCGTAGTCGAGCTTTGGGTACATCGACGGCGCAATCGCGTGGTGCACTGCGCCCAAAAAGAACGTGTAACCATCGGGGGCTGCTTTGGCTGCGATGCTCGCGCCGAGCGTGCCGCCCGCGCCGCCGCGATTGTCGATGATGAATTGCTTGCCGGTGTTTTTACTGAGCGTGGCGGTGAGCGGACGTGCGAAAGCGTCAGTGCCGCCACCGGCCGGGAACGGCACGACGATGGTGACCGGCTTGCTGGGCCACGTGCTTTGTGCGTTGGCAGCAAATGGCGCGAACGCTGCTGCCGAGGCAATTGCTGTGACGATCAGGCGTCGGGTGAGTGAGAAAGTGACGTGTTGCATTAAGTGTCCTCCTTGTGAAATGTTATCTGTTGCACGGGTCTGTCGGAGCGGATGTGCCGCGACCCGATAGCGCGCGTGGACGCAGGTCGCGGCAGAGCCACGCTTACAGGTCAAGCTAAATCAGCGACGACACAGCCCGGGCATACGTGACGGTGCCGTTGACAAAATCCTCGTGTGATTGCTCGACGCGATCCAGGTTGTAGAGGTAGTTCACCATCATGCCGGCCGACTGCTTCAAACCCTTCGCCGACACGTTGGCCAGCGCGTTGATTCGTTCCAGCCGTGCGCCGTTGTCGAGATGAAACCGTGCGACAGGGTCGCCCTGCGTTCGAGGTGATTCATGGATCAAATACGCGCTGGCCAGCGCAAGCAGCGCTTCGTTGGCGTCGTCGTCCAGCGCCTTCAATGTCTCAGTGCTTCCGAGCTTCGCCAATTCGCCATTCGTTGCAGCGTGCAATACGTCATGGGCAACGTTGAGCCGCTTCAGTACCGCAGGTTTGAGCCCCTCGTAAACCAGCGCTGCCTTGCCACGCGTGAGCCAGGACATAAAGCCAGGAATCGGCGATAGCGTGCAGAAGGTTTTGAGTTGCGGAAGCTCAAGCTTTAATTCTTCAGCAACACGTTTGATCAAAAAGTTGCCCAGAGAAACGCCGCGCAAACCCGGTTCGCAGTTGCTGATGGAATAGAACGCGGCGACGCGAAATTGCTTGGGCGACGTGATCGCAGAATTCTTGTCGATGAGCGGCGCGATGGCGTCTGGCATGGCCGTTCCGAGCGCGACTTCGACAAAGATCAGTGGCACGTTGGCCAGCTGCGGATGAAAGAACGCAAAGCAACGGCGATCCGGTTGCAAGCGACGTCGCAGGTCGTCCCAGCCGTCAATCGCATGCACGGCTTCGTGCTGAATAATCTGTTCCAGCAGGTGCGCCGGCGAGCTCCAGTCAACGCGGCGCATCTCCAGAAATCCGGGGTTGAACCACGACGAGAGCAAGTGCAAGAAATCGGCTTCGACCGATTGCCATTCGCTGTGTTTCTTCAAACGAAGCAGCAAATGACGACGCAGCCGCACTAGCGCGGCGGTCCCACCAGGCGCGCGATTGAGCCTGCGAAACAACTCTTGTCGCGGTGGTTCCGCCGCAGCGGAAAGTGTCGCCAACGCGCGTGAAGAGGGATCTGCCGCATAAGCCTGCGCCGCCGTTAGAACTGCTTGCGGATCCGGTGAGAACTCGCTCGCAAGAGCATCAAATAACGTATCAAGTTCGGCGTCAGTCAGCGTGCCAAATTCGGCGATGATGTCCTGCGCAATGGCGGGCGAGTTGGCCTCGGCGCGCACCGATAGCAGGCGGTGACATTCCTTCACCAGCTTGCCTGCGCGACGGTCGCTCGACATCTTTGACAGTTGCTGGGCAGCCTTGCGCAACGCGGGCACTGGCGAGAGATCAGCCAACATGTTTTTGCTCCAGACTTTCTAAAGTGCGCAGATGTTTCAGCGCTGCGAGTTGCGCCAGCAAATGGTCGTGCATCGCGCGCTCGGCGCGCACCGCGTCGCCTGCGAGCATGGCTGCAATCAGCACGCGATGCTCGTTGATTGACGCTTCGATTCGCCCCGGCAACACGAGCTGTCGGCCACGCAGCATGCGCACAAATTTGCGCAGATCGGCGGTCACGCGGTCCAGCCAGCGGTTGTTGGCCAGCCGTTGCACAAAACTGTGGAACACGTGATTCGCCTTGTAATAACCGTCAACATCCTGCGCCGACGCCGTGCGCTCCAGCTCGTCATGCATGCGCTGCAATTCACGCAGATCGTCGGCGCTTGCGTGTTGTGTTGCCTCAAACGCGCACCGTCCTTCAAGCAGCGCCATGATCGGAAACAGTTCGTTGGCATCGGTCTCGGTGATCTCAATCACGCGGCAACCACGACGGGGCACCAGCTCAAGCAGCCCTTCGGCAACGAGCACTTTCAAAGCCTCGCGCAACGGCGTGCGGCTGATCTGCCATTTTTCGGCCAGCACGTTCTCGTCGATGAACTCGCCAGGGGCAAGCTGACGATCAAAGATCAGCGCACGAATGCGCTCCGCCACCTGGTCGTGCAGGGAGAAACCACGGAATGGAACGACTTCGCTCATGTTGCAGGCATTGCCTTGATTTGGCGTAATGAAAAGGACAAATAATTTTGTAATTACAAGATTATGCATTTTTGCATTGGTCGGTCAACATAGGATTTTTAGTTACAACTTTTTGGCGAATGAGCCTATGCATATGGGCTCAGTCAGCAATTGGCAGATAAGTCGAGATTAATCGTATTTGGCTGCTACGCCCAAATAAAGCAACGCTTTCAAGAAAAAGATGTACTGTCCAAATCGTCTCCGCTATCGCCCGCACTGATACGCTTCGTTCATGCCCGCAATCAAACCCTTCACCGTTCACCGCCTCCCGATCCGATCTCACACCGCGCAAGTCCTGACCTGGGGCGACCCGTCGTCCGAACCGGTGCTCATGCTGCATGGCTGGATGGACGTGGCCTCCAGCTTTCAATTTCTGGTTGACGCGATGAAGTGCGACTGGTTTGTTATTGCGCCCGATCAGCGCGGCTACGGCGCAACCGACTGGACGCGCGAGGGGGCGAGCGGCTACTGGTTTGCCGATTACGTGGCCGATCTCGAAGCGGTGGTAGATCACTTTTCACCCGACGCGCCGATTAATCTGGTCGGCCACAGCCTTGGCGGCAATGTGTGTTGCACCTACGCAGGGGTGCGTCCGCATCGTGTGAAAAAGCTGGTGTCACTGGACGGCTTTGGCGTGCCTGCTGTGTCCGCGTCGAAGGCGGCCGAACGGTACGGCAAATGGCTGGATTCGATCAAGGCTGGCGAGACGCTGGCGTCTTACGAGTCTCCGTCCAAAGTGGCGGATCGCCTGCAAAAAAATAACGTTCGGCTGACCCGCGAGCGCGCCGAATGGCTGGCGCAGCATTGGGCCGAGCTCAAGGATGACGGTCGTTGGCATTTGCGCGCTGACCCGGCGCACAAAATGCCGTTTCCAACCGTCTACCGACTTGACGAGGCGATTGCTATCTGGAATCACGTCACGGCACCCACGTTGTGGCTCGGCGCGAGCGAGTCGGCGGCAAAGCAATGGAATGGCTACAACGACGAAACCGCCGTTCCGTCCACTAAAGACGGACACGCCAGGGGCAGTTTCGATTCACGGCTGGCAGCCTTTCAGAACATGCAATTCGAGGTCATTGCCGGTGCGGGGCATATGCTGCATCATGATGTGCCGGAAGTGGTGGCCGAGCGCGTCGAGGCGCATTTGCTGGCATAGGTTCGGCCTTGTAGGAGCGGCTCTGCCGCGACCTGTACCCGCCTCAATGTCAACCCGGTTGCGGCAAATCCGCTCCTACAGATTGACCGGATCGCGCAAGGATTTATCCGCTTCGTCCGACTAAGATTTACTCTTCACATTTCAGGCAGTTGTCCCATGAAATCTCCGTTCTCAATCACCGACACCCTTCGCGTGTTCGCAGCCAGCGCCGGCGTGTTTGCGCTCAGCACCGCGCTGCAAGCACAGGTACCCGCAGTGCCAGCGCCTGCCACTGCCAGAGCGATATTCGCAGGCGGCTGTTTCTGGTGCGTCGAATCTGACTTCGACAAAATTGATGGCGTCGTCTCGACCACGTCGGGCTATATCGGCGGCACCGTCGCCAACCCGACGTACGAGCAGGTATCAGCAAAAGCCACAGGCCACGCCGAGGCGGTAGAAATCGTCTACGACCCGCGCAAAGTTACCTATGAGCGTCTGGTTGAATATTTCTGGCATACCATCGACCCAACGGTGAAAGACCAGCAGTTTTGTGATCACGGCACGCCGTATCGCACCGCCATCTTCGCGCAGAACGCAGAGCAGCTAAAGCTCGCGCAAGCCTCACGCGCGGCGCTTGAAAAGTCAAAGCCGTTCAAGGAGCCCATCGTGACCGAGATCGTGCTGGCGACGACCTTCTATCCCGCCGAGGGATACCATCAGGACTATTACTTGAAGAACCCGGTGCGCTACAAGTATTACCGCAACAGCTGTGGTCGTGACTCGCGGCTGAAGCAGCTGTGGGGCGATGCGGCCGGCAAGTAATTCGTTGCGTCTATCCCCGCAACAAATGCTCGCCCAGGGCCCGATACGCGGGCAGTGAATTCGGATCAATAAACGTATTCGCCGCCAGCGGATGCGAGCCGTAGCGCGCGAT
Source organism: Burkholderiales bacterium (assembly GCA_025354075.1). Lineage (GTDB taxonomy): Bacteria > Pseudomonadota > Gammaproteobacteria > Burkholderiales > Casimicrobiaceae > Casimicrobium. The sequence continues at coordinate 15,565 of JANXNO010000073.1, forward strand.
CACCATCTCGGCTTTCGGGTCCACCCAGATCAATTGCCCATGAATGCCGCGCGCGGTAAAGCATTGATGCGCATCATGCGTGACCCACCACATGTTGCGATACGACCAGCCGTGCAGCGTCACATAACCCGCCGTTGAAAAGTGCGCGCGGTCTGCGCCGTTGCGAATGTCGGCGACGACCGTTGCCGGCACAATTTGTTGACCATTGAAACTGCCATCACAACGCATCGCCTCACCAAAGCGCGCAAGGTCGCGCAGTGACGTGTTGAGTCCGCCGCCGCCCGCCTCGGTGCCGACGCTGTCCACCTGATACAGCGCGTCGTATTCGCAGCCAAGCTTTGACCAGATTTCGGTGGACGTGAGTTCCGCCAAGCGCACCCCGGCAACCCGCTTGACGATCCATGCGAGCACCTCACTATTCACGGTTTTATAGGTGAAACCGATGCCGTGTTCGCCTTCTTTTCTGAGCGTAACCAGATAGTCATAAAACGACGACGGTCCGGCGTAACCTGCCGGTCGCGCACGCATGCCGCCGGCACGTGCGTAGTTCCAGATATCGGCTTCGGGATCGGCATAGGTTTCGGAGTAGCGCACGCCAATGGTCATGTCCATGACCTGCCGCACCGTTGCATCGCCATACGCTGTGTCGCGTAATTCGGGAATGTAGTGCGCCACATAGGCGTTTTCATCGAGCGACCCGGCGAAAACCTGCATCGCAGCGTGTGTACCGACGAAGGATTTTGTGACTGAGAACGCGCTATGCACGAGGTCCGCCTGCAACGCGCCGAAATACTTTTCGTAGACGATCTGACCGCGATGCAGCACGACCACACCATCGGTGTAATTTG
>JANXNO010000114.1 GCA_025354075.1 Burkholderiales bacterium
GACGCAACGCGCAACATGTTCAACGCCGAACGCATCGCGGCGATGAAGTCCGGCGCTATTTTGATCAACACCGCACGCGGCGGGATCATTGATGAAACCGCGCTCGCCGCAGCGCTCAAGCGCGGACATTTAGGCGGCGCAGCGATTGATGTGTTTGCCAGCGAACCGTTGCCTGCGAGTGACGTGTTTGCCGGTTGCCCGAATTTGATCCTCACGCCGCATATCGCGGGCGTGTCGTTCGAGGCGAATGTGCGCGTGTCGTCGATGATCGCCGATGCGGTGATTCGGGCGCTGGCTTAATTTCCAAAATAGTTTTGTAGGAGCGGCTCTGCCGCGACCCATTTTCCGAAGTGGACACGGGTCGCGGCACAGCCGCTCCTACATTTAGAGCACGAAAGAGATAAACGTGGCCTTAATCAATACCCAAGACTTGTATGCACTGGTCAGCATCGCACTCACCAAAGCAGGCGCATCCAACGCCGCTGCGCAATCAACCGCCACCGCGCTCGTCTACGCCGACCAGCAGGGCACCGCATCACACGGCGTGTCGCGGGTCCCGCAATACGTCGGGCACATGAAGGCGGGCCGTATCAACGGCACGGCCACGCCCGTCATCGCGAAAGAACACGGTGCTGTATCGATCATCGACGCTGCTGACGGCCTCGCTTTTCCCGCCTGCGAACTCGCCATCCAGACCGCCATCCACGCCGCAAAAACGCACGGCATCGGCGCTGCCTCGGTGACCAACAGCTACCACTTCGGCGCAGCGATTTATCACCTTGAAGCCGTCGCCAAGGCGGGCATGATGGGCCTCGCGTTCTCCAACTCGCCAGCAGCAATTGCGCCGTGGGGTGGCGGCAAACCATTGTTTGGAACCAATCCCATCGCAGCAATTTTTCCACGCGACGGCGCAGACCCGTTGGCGATTGACCTCGCATTGTCAGAGGTAGCACGCGGCAAATTGATGGTCGCCGCGAAGGACGGCAAAGCCATCCCGCTCGGCTGGGCGATGGATGCAGTTGGGCAACCGACGACCGATCCCGCAAAGGGCCTGAAGGGCAGCATGGCCCCCGCAGGCGGCGTCAAAGGCGCGATGCTCGCGCTCACGGTTGAGCTGTTGGTCACGGCACTCAGCGGCGCACGCTTCGGCTTCGAAGCGGATTCGTTTTTCGATGTCGAAGGCAACAAACCGCGCATCGGCCAACTGTTCCTCGTCATCAATCCGGGCGCGTTGGGCGGCGCAAACGTATTCGCCGAACGCGTCGAAACGCTGGTGCATGCGATGCTCGAAGAAGGCGGCGTCCGCCTGCCCGGCGCGCGGCGCTACGCCAATGCCAGCAAGGCTGCGCGGGATGGCATCACCATTCCTGACGCGCTGCTCACGCAGTTGCAGACGTTGGCTGCGTAGCGTCTATTTGCCTGATAGCTTTTTGGCAAAAGCCGCATTTGAATTGGGCTACGAGTTAGATTTAGTCATTTAGCGACTTAGGTCAATAAAGCGCCCTCAGCCCACATTAACTGGGCGTTGCAGCAGAAAGCTACACCCGATTTTTGTAGGCTGGGTTGACAAACCCAGCGGCGCAACCGAGTGCTGGGTGCCGACCCAGGGTACTGCATGACCTGAGCACCACCTCACTCCGTCCAGTCCGCCAGCACCAAGCCTTTAATTTGCTCAAAATGCCGCGTGTTGTGCGTCACCAACGTGAGCTTGTTGACCAGTGCGTGCGCCGCGATCATCGTGTCCAGCTCGCCGCAGGGTGCGCCTTGCTGCCGCAACTGAGCCCTGATCTCGCCATACCGATCCGCCGCATCCGCCGTCCACGCTAACGCAGGCAGTTCGAGCAACATAAGGTTGATCGGTTTATGGCGCTTATCGTTGCCCGCCATCAACGCCTGACCATAGCGAATTTCGGCGCGGCAGGTTGCGGATGTGGCGATGGTTTGCGTCTGCATAGCGGCGACCATACGCCGCATCAAGCCCGGATAATTTCCCCTGATGAAGTAGCTCAAGATGTTCGTATCCAGCAGATATCGAATCACGACTTGCGACGCTTGGACGGCGCGGGGGTAACCTCATCAGCAAACGGATCGCGCGATTCGGTCATCGTACGTGGCGGAACAAAATCCTCGTTGGACGGGTTCTCGGCAATCAACCGAAACAGCTCATCAATATTGCGCTTGCGCTGGTCAACGTCTTTCGGCTTGAGCGTAATCACGCCTGTTACCGCATTGCGAGAAATCCATACCTCGGTCGTGTCAAGGCGAAATGCTTTCGGCAAACGCACCGCCTGACTATTACCCGTGGTGAAAACTTTGGCGGAAGTGGGCACGCGAGTTCTCCAGTTTTGTATCTTTGAAAACGTATATACGATAGCACATCAAGTAAGCTGGAGTGATAAGCTCAGCTACGCAGCGTAACGGAGAGCTGGGTCTCGACCCAGCCTTCTGCAAAAAGCAGCCGTCGCTCAGCGCAGAAAGCCGAGTTCATACACCTGCGGATGCAGTTTGTGGGTCAGAGCCTGATAGGCCGTTGTGAACGCGGTGAAGTCTACTGGGGCAACATCGCCGCTGGCGTTGCGGGCTTTCAGCGCGTTGCGGATTTGATACCAACCTACGTCCGGGCGATTGAGCTTCAGCTCGTC
>JANXNO010000117.1 GCA_025354075.1 Burkholderiales bacterium
GTCGTGATCGCTTGGAAGAGTGGCAATCGCGGGCGCGCTTTGACCTGGTGGCGGGAACGGCTGCGGGACGCCAAAGCACCTAAATGAGCGCCCAGGTGAACGGACCCTGTACGAGCGGCTTGCCACGACCCGAGCGCTCAATGGGGTCGCGACAAGTCGCTCCTACATGGTCGTATCAATAATTTTTGCTCACGCTTTGTTTGGGTGAAACAACCGCTTCTCGCGCATCGACTTCACGCCATAATGTGCAGGTAATTTTGCCTGTAGCCTGAGCTGTTTTATGCGCCGACATCCTTGCCCCACGCCCGTCCTGATTCAGGAGCAGCGCGAATGAAAGCCGCCGCGTTTGAGTTTGAGCGCGCCACGTCAGTGCAACACGCGCTGACGCTGATGGCGAAACACGGTGACGATGCGAAATTGATCGCGGGCGGGCAAACGCTGATGGCGACGCTCAACATGCGGTTGTCGGAGCCGGCGCTGCTGATTGATATTTCGTCACTCACGGAGCTGCGCGAAATCAAATTGACCGACACCGCGCTGCGTATCGGCGCGTTGACCACGCATCGCGACATTGAGCGCTCAGCGCTGGTCGCCGAGCACGCGCCGTTGTTGACGCAAGCCGCGCCACACGTCGCTCATATCGCGATTCGCAACGTCGGCACACTAGGCGGTTCGCTCGCGTTTGCAGATCCGGCGGCGGAGTGGCCGGTGTGTGCGATGGCGCTTGACGCGACGATTGTCGTGGTGGGTGCAGCGGGCGAGCGCCGCATCGCTGCGCGCGAATTTTTCACGGACTTGTACGAAACGCAATTGGCGCAAGGCGAGATCATTGTCGCCTGTGAATTTCCTCGTCAGGCGGCGGGCACGTGCAACGTTTTTCTGGAGTTGGCGAGACGACATGGTGACTACGCCATCGTTGGCATTGCTGCGGTCGGTCGCGTGGCGAACGAAACCATTCAAGGCTTGCAATTGAGCTATCTCGGCATGGGCTCAACCCCGATTTTGGCGCGTGGCGCTGCCGCTGCGCTTGAAGGCAAACCACTTACCGAAGTCAACATCGACGCCATGAACGCCGCGCTCGCCAATGAGCTGGATCCCAGCGGCGATCTTTACACTCAGACGGCAACTAAACATCATCTCGCACGCGTGCTGACGCTTCGAGCGCTGCGCCAACTCATCTCCGGAAGCAATCAATGAGCACGCCGCAAATCACAGTTACGGTCAATGGCGTTGCCACGTCAAAAGCGGTTGCTCCGCGTACGCATCTCATCGATTTTTTGCGCGATCAGTGCGAATTGACCGGATCGCATGTGGGCTGCGAACACGGCGTATGTGGTGCCTGCACCGTGCGCGTCAACGATCAGGTGGTGCGCGGCTGCCTGACTCTGGCGTTGCAGTGCGACGGCAAACGTGTCGACACGATTGA
>JANXNO010000130.1 GCA_025354075.1 Burkholderiales bacterium
GTGCAGCTCGAGCGCGCAATTCAGCGCGGTCTGCCCGCCCATGGTGGGCAGCACCGCCATTTTGTCCGCGGGGTGAGCCAGGCATTCCTTGGCGATGATCTTCTCGATCACCTGCCAGGTGATGGGCTCGATGTAGGTCGCGTCGGCCATCTCCGGGTCGGTCATGATCGTCGCCGGGTTGCTGTTGACGAGGATGACTTTGTAGCCCTCTTCGCGCAACGCTTTGCAGGCCTGTGCGCCCGAGTAATCGAACTCGCAGGCCTGACCGATGATGATCGGGCCGGCTCCGATGATGAGGATGCTTTTTATGTCGGTACGTTTTGGCATAGTTCTTTTACTTGTCTACTTCGTCGAGCGCGTGCGTTGCTGACTCAAGATGAGCAATGTCACCCACGCGATCACAATAAAAAATCGGCGCGCCGTCGGCCCATTCCACGCGCCATTCGCTGATTGATGCGTTAGGGACGCTCCAGGTGCGGGCGCTTTGCGGATTGAGGCCGTTTGAATGACGCACCATGCTGCTCACCACGCCGCCATGCGTGATCAGCAGCAACGTCTTCTCGCGCGAACCGATCACGAGGTCGCTAACGGCATTTACGCAGCGATCCAGAAACTGCCGCGCTGTTTCGCCGCCTTCGGGACCATAATTTTCTTCGCCCGCGTTGTAGCGCGCCATGCCTTCGGCGTCCTTGATGCGCCACTCTTCGTACGTCATGCCCTGCCAGATGCCGAAGTGACGTTCGCGAATGCGCGCATCAAAACGCGGCTCAAAGCCCGTTGCATTGGCAATCGGCGTGGCGGTTTCTCGAGTACGCACAAGATCACTCGACACCATTTCGGCCACATCAACCGTGCGCGCCAATTCTTCGGCCACCAGCGTCGCCTGCTGCAGGCCGAGCGCGTTGAGCGGCACATCAAGCATGCCCTGAATGCGGCCTTCTGCGTTCCACGCAGTTTCGCCGTGGCGGACAAGAATCAAGCGCTTTGTTTTGAGTGTTGTCATGCATTCGCCTTCATCATCCCGATGAACCGGTCGAACAAATACGCCACATCATGCGGGCCTGGGCTCGCCTCTGGATGGCCCTGAAAACTGAAAGCCGGTTTGTCGGTGCGCACGATCCCTTGAAGTGTGCCGTCGAACAGGCTGATGTGAGTCACGCGCACATTGGCGGGCAGCGAGGCTGGATCGCCTGCGAAGCCATGATTCTGGCTGGTGATGAGCACGCGCCCATCGTCCAAATCTTTAACCGGATGATTGGCACCGTGATGGCCCGTTTTCATCTTCATCGTTTTGCCGCCGCTGGCGAGCGTAAGCAATTGATGGCCTAGGCAGATGCCGAAAGTCGGCATGCCGCTGTCAACGATTTCTTTGATCGCCGCAATGGCGTAATCGCAAGGCTCAGGATCTCCGGGGCCGTTCGACAGGAATACGCCGTCGGGTTTAAGCGCGAACACGTCCTTCGCGGGCGTTTGCGCTGGCACCGCGGTGAGCTTGCAGCCGCGTTCGGCGAGCATGCGCAGGATGTTGAATTTGACGCCGTAGTCGTAGGCGACGACGTGGAATTTTTCATCCACGCGTTGTGAATAGCCAGCGCCCAACGCCCACGTTGATTGCGACCATTCGTACGGTCGGACGCAGCTCACGACTTTGGCGAGATCCAGCCCGGCCATGCTTGGCGCGGCTTGCGCGGTCGCGATCGCTTTTTTCTCGTCGATAACACCTGCCTGAATGCAGCCGTTCTGTGCGCCTTTGTCACGCAGAATCCGCGTGAGTTTTCGGGTGTCGATGTCGGAGATGCCGACGACGCCTGCGGCCTTCAGATACTCGTCCAGCGACTGCGTGGCGCGGAAGTTCGACACCACCGTCGAGAGGTCGCGAATGATGAGGCCCGAGGCGAAAATCTTGTGCGATTCAACGTCCTCCGGATTCACGCCGACGTTGCCGATGTGCGGGTAGGTCAGCGTGACGAACTGGCCCGCGTACGACGGGTCGGTGAGGATTTCCTGATAGCCGGTGATCGCCGTGTTGAAGACGACTTCGGCGACGGCCTGTCCGGTTGCGCCAATCGAGCGTCCGCGAAACAC
>JANXNO010000152.1 GCA_025354075.1 Burkholderiales bacterium
GGGGTCATGTCAACGTCTTTGATGTTGTACTTTTCAATCGCGACCGCTTTGATGCCTTTGGCAGCGAGCGCTTTCTCCAGATCCTCACGGCCGAGTTGGCCGTAATTGGTGGAGTCTGCAAGGATCGCGACCTTGGTGTATTTGCGACGACCGATCACCTCATCGACGATCATTGTCGACTGAATGGTGTCGTTGGCCGAATTGCGGAACACATAGTTCTCGGGCTGGTCGGCAAACTGCTTGGCGATCAGCGTGGCGGTGGCCACATTGTTCATCACCGGAATTTTTGCTTCCTGATAGAAGCGCTGCGAGGCAAGCGCCACACCGGAGTTGATGTAGCCGAGGGCTGCAACGACTTTTTCCTTATTGATCAGCTCCTGGGCGATCTGCACGCCGCGCTCATTTTTGGCTTCGTCATCGCGTTCGATCAGCTCGATTTGACGACCCAGCACGCCGCCTTTGGCATTGATTTCGGTAACCGCCAGCTTGGCGCCGTCGCGCATCGAAACACCCATCGGGCTGGAGCCGCCGGTCAACGGGCCCTGCAGACCGATCTTGATGTTGTCCGCAGCAAATGCCGACGTTGCAGCAATGACGCCCGACAGCAGCATTGATCCAAAAACCATTTTTCGCACTAAATTCACGCGAGCCTCCTAAAGTATTAATTGCACTGTAATGGCGTACCGCCACTACCTATGCAAATTCTATGAGCGAGCGCCGACATGCTTCGTAGGGGAAACCACGACCGCCGGAGCGTTTGTTTCAATACAGCGCATATCGGTCGTTTTGAGGTCGTTTTGGTGCATTACCGGCGGGTTGCGTCTGCATTGGCCGGAGCCCATTTTGTTCATCATCTTTTTTCTGGAACGACCGATCAATAGGGGCCCAGGTGCCAATATTAATTAAAGTCGACTTTATGTACAAATAAGCACCTTGCCCAATGAGAAAGCACCTTGTACTAAAAAGCTGTATGCTACCTCGTCCATTCATAGACCCAAGGGTCCGGCTTGAAAATCATCGGTCTGATCGGTGGCATGAGTTGGGAATCAACCGTGCCCTATTACCGCATCATCAATGAGACGGTAAAGGAAAAGCGCGGCGGGCTGCATTCGGCCAGGCTTGTGCTTTATAGCGTGGACTTTCATGACGTGGAACGCATGCAGCAGGCTGGCGACTGGGCCGCTGCCGGTGCGCTGCTGGCCCATGCCTCGCGTGCGTTGCAGGCAGCCGGCGCGGAATGCATCGTTGTCTGCACCAACACCATGCATAAAGTGGCCGAGTTCATCGTTGCCGCCGTCAGCATTCCGCTGCTGCACATCGCCGACCCGACAGCCGACGCGATCAACCATGCGGGCCACACTACAGTCGGCCTGCTCGGCACCCGTTTCACCATGGAGCAAGATTTCTATCGCGACCGCCTGAGCACGCAGCATGGCCTAACCGTGCTCACGCCGTCAGAGCCTGACCGCAACGTGGTGCATCGCATCATCTACGAAGAGCTCTGCCTCGGCAAAGTCATCCCGGAATCGCGCGACCAATACCGGCGCATCATGGCTGATCTCGTCGCGCAAGGCGCACAGGCCATCATCCTGGGTTGCACCGAGATTTCGCTGCTGCTTGATCAACGCGATGCCGCAATGCCGTTGTTTGACACGACCTACCTTCACGCCCGCGGCGCTGCGGAATGGGCGCTGGCGGGTGTGTAGTTCTCAACGCCCCGTGGGCTGGGTTGAAACCCGGCGCCGTCGAATCTCAATCCTGCGCTGGGTCGCGAACCAGCCTACGAACTCCGTGCGTGCACGCCGCCCCCCCCCCTTGACATCACCCCGCGCGGCGCGGCAAGCTTCACGGCGCATGACATCAGTGCTTCGCGCGGCACTCTTCGCAACGAACGGAGCAGTGAATGAACGTCCTCGAATTAGTCGGTAGCAGCTACAACTACTACCCCAATACGGCGGTCGAGCTGTGCGTGGTCTCGTACGGAGACACGCCCACCATCGCGCCTGCGGTCGCGGCGAACACCGATTTAAGCGTAGTCTGGGGCCCGGCGGAATGCCTGTCCAAAATCACCGGCGTGCCATACAGCTTGATGTACGTCGCAGCGAAAGCAAGCACCGGCGAATACTTCGTCGTCATTCGCGGCACCGATTTTTTGAGCCTCGCCACCTGGCTGTTGCAGGACTTCGACGTCGCCACATCGCAGCCGCTCAACGCGTTGCAGGGCAATCCAAAAAACATCCCGGCAACCGCGCTCGTGTCGCAAGGCACATTCAACGGCATGTCCGACTTGCTAGATCTGACCGATCCTATCTCGGGGCTTTCGCTGGTCGCCTACTTGACGCAAGCGAAACCGCGCTACGTGTACGTCACCGGGCACAGCCTAGGCGGCACGCTCACGCCACCGATGTTCGCCTACCTCAACGCTACGGTCTACAACGGCGGCACCATCAGCAATATGGCGCTCTGGTCATTCGCGGGCCTCACACCAGGCGGTACCGGATTCAACCAATATTTCAACAGCATCCTCCCGAACAATCAGGGCTTTCTCTGGCGCATTCAAAACAGCCTCGACATCGCGCCCATGATGTGGTGGTCGCAATCCGGCGTTCAGAATATCTACAAGCCCAACAATCTGTCTTGGGGC
>JANXNO010000206.1 GCA_025354075.1 Burkholderiales bacterium
CTGTCGTTTGACTTCACGCTGCTCGGCGAAGGCTCGGTGGTGCTCGCGGCGTTCGTGCTGTCGGCGTCGTCGATTTACGGCAAACGCATTTCGCAGCACATGGATTCAGTCGTGATGACCGGCTATCAGCTCGCGATTGGCGTCGTCGCGCTGCTGCTGATCGGCTGGGCCACTGGCGGCAGTTTGTGCGAGTTCACCGTCAAATCCACGGCGCTGATGGTCTACATGGTTGTGCTGTCGTCGGCGGCGTTTGCGCTGTGGAGCATTCTGCTCAAGTACAACCGCGTCAGCATGGTCACCGCGTTCAACTTCATGATCCCGGTGTTCGGCGCGTTGCTCTCCGCCATGTTTCTTGGCGAGACGATCCTCGAATGGAAAAACGCGGTGGCGTTGCTGTTGGTGTGCGGCGGGATTTGGTTGGTGACTAGGGAAGAAAAGCGTTAACAGCTTTTATGTTGAACAACCATCCAATGTGGGCTTGCTGCTTGATATGGCTTGATATCGACTTAACGTAAATAAATGAGCTAAGCCCATGTTGAATATGGCTTTCAGCAAAAAGCTGAGTCAAAAAATTAGCGAAAACTAAGTCCTACAAACCCCGCAGTGAGCATCGCGTTTCACCCGTAATATGGTTACTTCCATCGTCTTCGCATCGATGGTGAGCAAGCGCCCACATAGTGTCTCAGCCCCATCAATATTGGCGATAATCTTCAACGCTTCTGCCGCTTGCAAGCTGCCGACAATGCCAACCAGCGGTGCAAACACGCCCATTTCGGCGCAGGCTGTCTCTGCAAAATCTTTAGTTTCCGGGTAGACGCAGTGGTAGCACGGTGAGCGTTCGAGGCGTGGGTCGAACACGCTGACCTGGCCGTCGAAGCGGATCGCGGCACCAGACACCAGCGGCTTTTTCGCAGCGACGCAGGCGCGGTTGATGGCGTGGCGCGTGGCGAAGCTGTCAGTGCAGTCGAGCACCACATCGGCCGCGGCGACCGCCTTTAGCAGCGCGTCGCCGTCGAGCCGTGCCGCGACCTCGTTCACCGTGATGCGCGGGTTGATCGCGTGCATGCGCCAGGCGAGCGACCGCACTTTGAGTTCGCCAACGCTCGCCGTCTCGTGCGCGATCTGCCTTTGCAGGTTGGTTAAATCAACGCGATCATCGTCGGCGATGGTGAGGGTGCCTACGCCGGCAGAGGCGAGGAACAGCGAGGCAGGGCAGCCCAGACCACCGGCACCGATGATGAGTGCATGGGAGCCCGCCAGCCGCTCCTGCCCGGCGACACCCCACTCGTCGAGCAGAATGTGGCGGGAGTAGCGGAGTAGCGCTTCGTCGTCGAGAGGGTTACCAGACATCTTGGTCGACACCTGGTTCTACCCGCTCTCCCGCATCGCGGGAGAGGGTTGGGGTGAGGGCTGTGTTCAGCAGAATGAACATTGCAAAGAACAATTAAATGCGTATGCCATCGCCCTAACCGGCCTGTCGGCCACCCTTTCCCGCGCTGCGGGTGAGGGAATACATAAACGCGAACCTACTTCGAGGGCTCCGCCGCGGGCACTACAGCCTTGGCCGTTGTCCCAACTGCCTCCACCGTAGAGCGCACCACGGGCAAACCTTTGAGCTTGTTGAGCGCTTGCGAATACAGGTAATCCTTCTCATTGCCCCAATCAAAGCCCTTGAGCTTCTTGTTGTCGTCGCGGGCTTTGATCATCTTGGCCTCCTGCGCATCCTCGGACACGTCCTCGTCGGCGTTCGCTTCCTTCTTTTCGTCCTTGCCGACCAGATGACGGCTCAGGTCTTTTTCACGTTGCAGCTTGGGCGACATCACACCGTCCGAGGTCAACTGGTCAATCAGCACATCAGGCTCAATGCCGGTGCCCTGAATCGAGCGGCCATTCGGGGTGAAGTAGCGTGACGTGGTGAGCTTGACGCCCGTGGTTTGCGACAGCGGAATGATGTTCTGCACCGAGCCTTTGCCGAACGTCGTCGTGCCCATCACGGTGGCGCGTTTGTGATCCTGCAACGCGCCCGCAACGATCTCGGAGGCCGACGCTGCGCCACCGTTAATCAGCACCACAATTGGCACCGTTTTCAAGATGTCCGGCGCGTTGGCCAGCGAGTCTCCACCACGACGCGAGTAGAACTCTTTCGACGCCATGTACTTGGTGCGACTACCTTCCATACGGCCTTCGGTGTACACCACCAACGCGTCTTTCGGCAGGAACATGGCCGACAATCCAACGGCTGCATCAAGCAGGCCACCGGGGTTGTTGCGCAGGTCGAGCACCACGCCTTTGAGCGGCGATTGCGCGTTTTGTTCAGCCAATACGTTGGCTACGTCGGACACCGTGGTTTCGTTGAACATGCGTACCCGCACGAACGAAATACCCGGTTCAATCAATTTGGCCTTGACGCCCTGAATCTTGATCTGCTCGCGCGTCAACGTGTACGTCTGCGTGCTGCGATCATCCTTGCGAAACACTTCCAGCTTGACCTTGGTGCCCGGCAGGCCGCGCATTAGCTCCACCGCCTTGGTGGTGGTCAGACCACGCGTGGATTCGCCGTCAACTTTGGTGATCAAGTCGCCCGAGCGGAAGCCTGCTTTAGCTGCGGGGGTTTCATCAATCGGCGTGACTACTTTGATGAAGCCGTCTTCGGTGCCGATCTCGATACCGATGCCGCCGAATTTACCGGTCGTAGACGTACGCAAGTCTTTGAACGCCGCGTCATCCAGAAAGTTGGAATGCGGGTCGAGGCTAGACACCATACCGCTGATGGCCTGCTCAATCAGTTTCTTGTCGCTGACCGGCTCCACATAATCATTTTTAATGCGCGCAAACACTTCCGAAAACACGCGCAGTTCGTCAATCGGGATCGCTGATTTTGATTCTTTTTGCGCGTCAACAGTGATCGCAAGCGACAGCGCAACGCCTAGTGTCGCGCCAGCGCCGATCCAAGTAAATTTTTGCCATGTTCCGCTCATTGAAAACCTCTTTAACTACGGGATCGATGCTTGCATGTCACGCACATTTAATGCCTCAAACGCCATATTAGACGATTCACAAACGCTTTGCTGTCGTGCGTCGTAACCAAAAGTGACGCGACCGACACCGGAATAAAAAAGGGCGACCCATCGTTAGATAAAGTCGCCCTGAACGTCACCACAAGCAGACCGGGGGAAGTCCGCCCTGGGAGGTCGACAAGCACACGGAAGAGGGGTCTACCGCGCGTTGTCTTGCCACGACATTAAGAACAAACCCATTCCAGAAAGTTCACACGTTTGTTGCAATTCCTGAAAACTTTACGAAGAAATGAGCGCATCGGTTTCCGCGCGGTTCGGAATGCCGACACGACCACCAAATCTTGAACATTTGATCGACGCCGCGGTGGTGGCAAATTGCAGCGCCTGCAACAACGGTTGACGCTCCGCGAGCGCCAGCGCCAGGGCGCCATGCCACGTGTCGCCTGCTGCGAGCGTGTCGATGGAGAGCGTGGCGCGCGCTGGCATATGGCGCACCGCCGTGCCATCGAACCACATCACGCCACGCTCGCCCAGCGTCACGCCACAGATGACGTTGTTGCCACCGAACGCGCGCGGCAATGCGATGCGCGGTGGGCCCCAGCCCAGCCTCGTCAACATCGGCTCGCTGAACACTGAATGAGTGGCGCGCCGCGAAATAGTGAGCACTTCCTCAGGGTCACCTGCGTCGGCGTCAAACACACTCGGAATGCGAGCGTCCGAGGCTGCGTCGAAGAGCGCAATCGCGCCCGGTTTCCAGCGCGAATCGGCATGCACGGCGTCCACCCGCTGCACTTTATCCAACGGAAGCCACGACGTGTCGGCGGGATAACCCTGCGACGGCGCGGAGCACACCAAGCGCTCGCCGCGCGCATCCACCAGAATCGCTGCCGTTTTGGATCGCGCGCCCGGCAAGCGGTGAACATGATCGACGTTGACGTGCTCGCGCTCCAACAATCGCACGATCTGGTCGCCGACATCATCATCGCCGACGCGGCCCCAATAGTGCGCCTCACCGCCTAAGCGCTGCGCCGCTACTGCTGCATTTGCCGCCATGCCACCGCCGGTGACAATGAATTCGGTGGCGCGAAATTTCGCCGGAGCGGGCGGAATGTGATCAACGCGAAATATCTGGTCGAGCGTAGCGACGCCCAGGCAAATGACCCTTGCTTTGCAAGGTGAATCAGTCATAGCCATAGTCACGAGCGACCGGTACTGCCGAAACCGCCGCTGCCGCGGTCACTCGCGGTGAAATCCGTCACTTCCTGAAACGCCGCCTGCTGCACCGGCACGATCACTAACTGCGCAATACGCTCCTGCGGCGCAATGGTGAAGGCCACGCTGCCGCGATTCCAGCAACTCACCATCAGTTCGCCCTGGTAGTCGCTGTCGATCAAACCCACCAAATTGCCGAGCACGATGCCGTGTTTGTGACCCA
>JANXNO010000220.1 GCA_025354075.1 Burkholderiales bacterium
AATGCCGCCACCCCGTCGCGCTCCGTCGAATGGTGTCCGGCCCCAATCAGTGTGATATTCGACTCGCGGGCCTGATGCACGTGCTGCTCGCTGATTTCGCCTGTGATGAAGGCATCCGCACCCGCGTCAATCGCATCGCCCAGCAGCGATCCGCCCGCGCCGGTACACCAGGCAATAGTCTTGATCAAACGCTCGGGGTGGTTGTACAGCGTCACCCGGCGGCCGTAGTGGCGGGCCACATACGCGGCGAGCACCGTGCAGCGCACCGGCACGCTCACGCCCAGCTCACCGAGCATCACCAGACCTGATTCGCCGACTACGCCCTTTGGCAGCAGGCCCAGCCGTCGGCCCATACAGGCGTTGTTGCCCACCTCGGCGTGCATGTCGAGCGGTAGGTGATACGCGTACAGGTTGATGTTGGCAGCGAGCAGTGCGGCGACGCGTGCACGGTGATAACCGACCATGCGTGGGTCGTCGCCCTTCCAGAACAAGCCGTGATGCACAATCAGGGCGTCAGCTTTGGCCTCGACGGCCGCATCGATCAGGGCCTTGTTTGCCGTGACGCCAACCACAATATGCGCTATTGTGTCGCGACCGGACACCTGCAACCCGTTGACCGCAACATCTTTAAAGCGCCGACTATCAAGAAAAGTGTCAATATGAAGGGTGAGCGCATCACGGGGCACCTTGCCGAAAGTTTGCGTGTTCAAGGGATTCGTTTCAAGGTCTTGAATAAAATTATGAAGATCAACGGTGCGCACGGACGTCCCTCGATAGCTATCTTGTTTTAAATAATATGTCTTTTAGCGATGAGCTTCATCGCTGGGATTAATGATTTTTTGCCACACTTCTTACGGGTAACACCATCACTATGCTGAAGCGATTATGGCTCGTATTTGCGCAGGTCTGCACGATCTGTGTCGCTATTCTGTTTACGGTGAGCACGCTGCGACCTGAATGGCTGGCCAGAGGTTCAGCGGGCGTAGCGATGGTGCCTGCCGTACCAGTGATCGCGAGCAGCGCGCCGGTCAGCCCGTCCCTGCCAGTAGCCGCCTCGGGCCGTCCGCAGGCCAACAGCTACAGCGAAGCCGCGAAACGTGCCCTGCCCTCCATCGTCAAGATCGCCACCAGCGCCCAGCGTCGAACCCGCAATCCGCTGGCCGACGACCCGACGTTTCAGCGCTTTTTTGGACGTCAGCGCGAAGAAGGCAACGCGCAACAGCTGATTGGTGAAGGCTCGGGCGTGATCGTACGCGCGGATGGCTACATCCTGACCAACAACCACGTGGTTGAAGGCGCACAACAAATTCAGGTGGAGTTGACCGACAAGCGCGTGCTGCCCGCCAAAGTGATTGGCATCGATCCCGACAGCGATCTAGCAGTGATCAAAATTGAAGGCGCCGATTTTCCTGCCATCACACTTGCGGACTCACAGACGTTGCAAGTGGCGGACGTGGTGCTCGCCATCGGCAATCCGTTCGGCGTGTTCGGCAACACCGTCACCATGGGCATCGTGAGCGCGCTGGGCCGCACGCAGCTCTCCGAGACCAACGTGTTCGAGAGTTTCATCCAGACCGATGCTGCGATCAATCAGGGCAACTCTGGCGGCGCGCTGGTCAACACCAACGGCGATCTGGTCGGCATCAATTCAAGCATCTTCACCCGCACCGGTGACTTCTCTGGCATCGGCTTTGCCATTCCCACGGCGCTGGCCAAACCGATCATGGAGCAGCTGATTGCGTCGGGAGAGGTCAAGCGCGGTTATCTGGGCGTTAACCTCGGCACCGTGACCACCGAGATCGCTGAGCGGCTATCGCTTAAAGACGCTAAAGGCGCGTTTGTCGGCGCGGTGCTCGACGGTGCGCCGGGCAGCCGCGCGGGTCTTCGCGTCAACGATGTAATCGTGGAAATCAATGGTAAAGCCACAACTGATCGAACGGAAGCCGTGAATACGATTGCAATGGTAGCCCCCGAACAAACGATCCCGCTTAAGGTCGTGCGTCAGGGCGAGCTGGTCGAGCTGAAAGTTACGCTTGGAACCCGTCCGAGGGCAAAGCGTTAAGGCAGCGAATTTAACGCTACGCAGCGGCCTCGTCCGCCTCAGCGCGCGACCGCGGCGTGATGAAGCGGCTGACAATAATGCCAACCTCGTAGAGGATCACCAGTGGCACCGCTAGAAACAGCTGTGACAACACGTCCGGCGGCGTCACCACCGCCGCAATCACGAACGCGGCGACGATGAAATAGCCGCGAAATTCGCCGAGCTGTTTTACCGTGACAATGCCTGCACGCGTGAGCACGGCGAGCACCACCGGCGTCTCGAACGTGATGCCGAATGCGATGAACATGGTCAACGCAAAGCTCCAGTATTTATCGATGTCCGGAGTCATGTTCACGCCCGCTGGTGTGAAGCCGACGAAGGTCCCGAAGATCGACGGAAACACCACGAAGTACGCGAACGCCATGCCGCAGAAAAACAGCAGCGTGGAAGACACGATGATCGGCATCGCCATCTTCTTTTCATGCTTGTACAACCCCGGTGCGACGAACGCCCACATCTGATACAGCACCACCGGCAACGAGATCAAAAAGCCCGCCATCAGCGTGACTTTGAGCGGGATGAAGAAGGTGCCTGTGACGTCGGTGGCGATCATCGAGGTGCCGGCGGGAAGCACCTTGAGCATCGGTGCGGCGACCAGCGCGTAAAGCTCCTTCATGCCGGGATAAGCCATCAGCGCGAAGGTGACGATCAACACTGCGACTACCGATTTGACGAGCCGCTCACGCAGCTCGACTAGGTGCGAGATGAAGGTTTCTTGGACGGATTCAGTGGACATGGATCAATGGCTTGGCGGTTTACCTGTAGGCGCGGCGCTGCCGCGACCGATGGCGAAGCAATGCAGCGGCGGTTCGCAAAGTGAAGGTCGCGGCAAAACCGCTACCACCTGAGCCACGCTTAACTTCACGCAACCTTTTTAGCGGCATCTGCGCCGTTGGCAGACTCCGGCGAATTGGCCGGTGGCGACTGCGGCAAACTCGCCGTCATCTGCTCAGCCGAAATCATCGGCTTGATCTCCGCGATCTGCTCACTTGCCTGCTCGGCAATGGACTTTTCCAGCGCTGCAACTTCGTCCTGCGCGGTGAGCGCCGCATGTGGCGCAGCAATGCTGTTTTCTACGGCATGTGTTGCTTTCGCCTGCGCAGCCAAAGCGTCACTTTCAGCTTGTGCTAGCGAGGTGTTGACGCTGCTCTGAACGCTTGCGGCCTCCTGCTCGACGCTTCGCCCCGCATCGTTCACAGCAGTCTCAAAACTGCGCGCGGCATCCTTCGCCTGTTCCTGCAATTTGCGCAGCTCATCCATCTGCATTTCGCGATCAATGTCTTGCTTGACCTGATTGGCGTAGCCGCGCGCGCGACCCAGCAAATGGCCGAGCGTTCGCGCGACCTTGGGCAGTTTTTCCGGCCCGAGCACGATCAACGCGACCACCGCGATGATCATCATCTTGCCGAAGGAAAGTTCAAACATCTAATGCACGCGTTACAGCACAAACATCATGGACAGAGTGTGCTTCAGACCTTGTCGCGCTTGGCTTCGCCTTCGATCACGTTCGGCGCAGCGGCTGGTGGCGCTTCAGTGCTGCCCTTGGCAGCGTCTTCGCCGCCCTTCATACCGCTCTTGAAATCGTTGACGGCACCGCCCAGGTCTTTGCCCACGCCGCGCAGTTTTTTGGTGCCGAACACCATCACCACGATCAGCAGAACGATGAGCCAGTGCCAAATTGAAAATGAACCCATAACAATCTCCTAAATTCTCTACGTCTTGTCGTCCATTGCAATCATACGACCCAATGGTGTCGGGCCACCCAACACATGCATGTGCAGGTGGAAAACATCTTGTCGGCCCACACGACCGTCGTTGATGATAGTGCGGAATCCGTCCGTCGAACCCGCATCCTTGGCGACCTGTGACGCTACCAACATCATTTTACCGAGCACCTGCTGATCCGCCGCCTGTACTGCCGAGAGGCCAGTGATGTGGCGCTTCGGGATCACCAGCAAATGCACGGGGGCTGACGGATGGATGTCCTTGAACACCAGAACCTCGTCATCCTCATAGACCCGGCTAGACGGGATAACGTTCTCAATGATTTTGCAGAAGATACAGTGGGGGTCTGTGCTCATGGTTGTGTGAGTGTGTTTTTTGCGGGAACGCTCCCACAGGTCATTATTTTGGGCGCGCGGCCTTCTCTTCAATGCCGGACATACCCTCACGCCGGGCGAGTTCTGCTACGACGTCGTCGCCCGACGCATCGTAGCGCGACAGTGCGACAAGCATGTGAAACCAAACGTCCGCCGCTTCGCTGATCACCTTGGCGCGCGAATGATCGGACGCGGCACCCTCGCAATCTTTGCACGCCATGATGAATTCCGCGGTTTCTTCGCCCACTTTTTTGAGCGCAGCGTCCGGTGCTTTGGCCAACAGTTTGGCGACGTATGATGCCGCAGGATCAGCGCCCGCGCGCGACGCAAACGTCTGCGCCAGACGCTCGAAGACGGCGGCTTTTTCAGCGCTCACCGTACATCTCCGCTGCTGATTTGATCGGCTCGAATTCTGTGATCCACGCGCCGTCCTCCAGTTTGCGGAAAAAGCAGTTGCGTCTGCCGGTGTGACACGCGATGCCGCCCAATTGCTCGACCTTAAGCAACACCACGTCGCCGTCGCAATCAATGCGTACTTCGCGCAGGATTTGCAGGTGGCCGGATGATTCGCCCTTCATCCACGCTGACTTGCGGGAGCGCGAGTAATAGCAGGCTTTGCCGGTTTCTAGCGTACGCAGAAACGCGGCGCGATCCATCCACGCGACCATCAAAATTTCATTGGTCACGGCATCTTGCACGATGGCCGGCACGAGCCCGTTGGCATCGAACGCGAGCTGATCGAGCACACTGGCAGGGACGGAAATTTGCGGTGATTCGGACATGGATTGAGTCTATCAGCTAAGCGTTGAAACGCCCATTTAATATGGGCGTAAGCAGATGAAACGTTATAAGTCGACTTATTGGTAAATCAAGCACCGCGCCCAATCAGAACGAGGTATTCACGTAAAAGCTGAACACCAAAAATCATTCAAGGACTGAAATCCGCCTGATTTTTTGGATGTGCGCTGATGAAGGCGGGCAACGTGTTGCACAGGGCATCAATCGCGGCAATGCGAGGGTATTCTGAAATATCAACCTTGAACCGCCGCGCCGAAAACACCTGTGGCACCAGCACGCAATCAGCCATCGTCGGCATGTCGTCAAAGCAAAACTGACCGCTCTTTCCGGACTGCGCCAGCATCCGCTCAAACGCCGCCAATCCCGTGCTGATCCAGTGCGCGATCCAAGCGTCTTTTTGCTCTTGCGTGACGTTCAACACATTCGACAAATAGTTCAACACCCGCACGTTATTCAACGGATGCGCATCGCAGGCGAGCGACAGCGACAGTGCGCGCACATAAGCGCGATCCAGCGCGCTCGCAGGCAGCATCGGCGTGGTGCCCGGTTCTGTCTCATCGAGATATTCGATGATCGCCAGCGACTGCGTGAGCACCGCGCCGTCGTCATCGATAAACGTCGGGACCAACCCAGTCGGATTGATCGTGAGATAAGGCTCAGCGCGATGCTGTCCTTTAAGCAAATGCACGCCAACGTGCTCCCACTTCAAGCCCTTCAAATTCAGAGCAACGCGAACGCGATAGGCGGCGGATGAGCGGTAGTAGTTGTAGAGTTTCATAGCTAGAGGCCTAGACGTGCGACCTATTGAAACGCCTGAATCCCAGTCTGCGCACGGCCCAAAATCAGCGCATGAATATCGTGCGTGCCCTCGTACGTATTCACCACTTCGAGGTTCACCATGTGGCGCATCACGCCGTATTCGTCGCTCACGCCGTTGCCGCCGAGCATGTCACGGGCAACACGCGCGATGTCGAGTGCCTTGCCGCAACTATTGCGCTTCATGATGCTGGTGATTTCGACTGAATCGGTGCCTTCATCTTTCATGCGACCCAGGCGCAGACAGCCTTGCAGGCCCATCGTAATTTCGGTTTGCATGTCGGCCAGCTTCTTCTGGATCAACTGGTTCGCGGCCAGCGGACGCCCAAATTGGTTGCGATCCATCACATACTGGCGCGCTCGAAACCAGCAGTCCTCCGCCGCGCCAAGCGCGCCCCAGGCGATGCCGTAACGCGCTGAATTCAGGCAGGTGAACGGGCCTTTCAAGCCCTCAACGTTCGGTAGTTCGTTCTCGGCTGGTACGAACACGCCGTCCATCACGATTTCGCCCGTCGTCGACGCGCGCAAGCCAATCTTGCCCTTGATCGCGGGCGCTGACAAACCCTTCATACCTTTTTCAAGAATGTAGCCACGAATACGGCCTTCGTCGTTTTTCGCCCACACCACAAACACATCGGCAAACGGTGAATTCGAGATCCACATCTTCGCGCCCGATAATGAGAAACCACCGGGCACGGCCTTCGCACGCGTGCTCATGCTCGCCGGATCCGAGCCCGCGTTTGGCTCGGTCAAACCGAAGCAACCGATCCACTCACCGGTCGCGAGTTTCGGCAAGTATTTCTGCTTTTGCGCCTCGCTACCAAAAGCGT